>JAZNBT010000076.1:0-5606 GCA_045587165.1 Alphaproteobacteria bacterium
AGATCTTCAATCGCCCGACGCTGATCTTCGTTATGGAACAAAGCGTCTGCGACGACAGGCTGGCCGGCGGCCAATACCCGGCGACATTCCGCGCACAACTGTTCAAAAACCTTATTTTCCAGTTCAGGCGTATATTCGGCCGTATCCAGATGTTCCTCCAATCCGGTGTTCAACATATTTTTACGCAAAACGTCATCCCGTACGATAACCGCCCCCGGCGGATTTCCGATAAACGGTGCGGATTCACGGGCAATACGTGATTTTCCGCTGCCCGACAAACCGCCGCAAGCGACCAGAACCGGTTTCGGCTGCATCAAGAATCGTTTGGAAATAACCAACTGTTCATAAGCCCTGTTCGCCATCAAGGACGATTCGTGCTTATCCTTGATTTCTGCGGAACGTTGCGCAAACACATATGCGTTAACCGCCGCACGGCAGGATAAAAACAACGGCAAAACCGGAATGCCGTCCCAGTCGGCGGACAATGCCAGATAGTGATTAAACAAAATGCTGGCCAATCGACGCTGTCCTTTGCTTTCCATTTCAACCAACAAAAACGCAAAGTCGTACAACGTATCGATCTGTGTCAAATCATCATAGAATTCAATCGGATTGAACGGCATTACCTGACCGTTCCACATCGCAAGATTACGCAAAGTCAAGTCGCCGTGACACCAACGGATTTTGCCATCCGACTGACGTCGCAGCAGCAATTCCCTGTTTTTTTCCAACGCTTCCAACTGCAGATTTTCCAGTTCATCAACATCTTCGGCGTCAAAAATATCCGGTACGAAACAACGGATCATCGCATTGTTTTCATAAACGCGGCCTCTGATGATATCGACCGGATTGCGGGACATGATGACCTCGGCCGATTGATGCAGATCAAAGATTTTTTCCGCCGTATCCATCATTTCAAAGCGATCCAAATCCCCGCGTTCAACCATGTTTTCAAACAACATGTTTTCTTCAAATTCATGCATAACCAGTAAATAGTCGACGACTTCTGCGTTTTTATCCGAACAGGCGGAACGAACGAACAAACGCCCTTTTTTATCGGAAACAACCTCTTCCACGCCAAAGCACAACCCCGGCGCAAAGCGTTCGCAGATAGCCAATTCTTTTTGACAGGCCGCCAACCGTTTTTCCGGTGTCGAATAATCGACATAGGGATATTTCACCCCCCGTTTCAGCTTATAAGCTTTCTGCCCCGTCAAAAAAACGTTGGAAATATTCGTTTCCTTAACGACGATTTTCTGGGACGACTTCAACCCGTAAGCGGCGGGCGAAGACAAAGCGGCGATTAAAGCGGACTGATCATCAATCAGCATACTGCGAACTCCTTTTTACTATTCCGGTTTATGCGACGGATTGACGTTGCGTAAATTCTGCGGCTGACTGGCCAACGAAGAATTGAACTGCTGCGTTACACGAACAAATGTCGTGCGCTTGCTTAATTCCTTCAGCGTTACCGCACCGACATAGGTGCACGTGGAACGGACGCCGCCCAGAATTTCTTTAACCGTATTCTCCAAAGCCCCCTTATATTCGACCAAGACCGTGCGGCCTTCGCTGGCGCGATAATCGGCGACACCGCCTGCGTATTTTTCCATCGCGGTATCGGAGCTCATTCCGTAAAAACGACGGTATTTTTTACCGGTGTCTTCATCAATGACCAAATCACCGCCGGATTCATCGTGACCGGCGAACATGCCGCCCAACATGACGAAATCCGCCCCCGCGCCGAACGCTTTGGACACATCGCCCGGACAAGTGCAGCCGCCATCACCGATAATCAATCCGCCCAATCCGTGCGCCGCATCGGCACATTCGATAATGGCGGACAACTGCGGATAACCGACTCCGGTTTGAATACGCGTCGTGCAAACGGATCCGGGACCGATGCCGACTTTGACGATATCCGCCCCCGACAAGATCAATTCTTCGGTCATTTCTCCGGTAACGACGTTTCCGGCGATAATCGTCATATCGGGAAAGTTTTCGCGAACCTTTCGGACATACTCGACAAAGTGCTGGGAATACCCGTTGGCGACATCGATACAGATGAATTGAATGGCGGGATTTTCTTTGCAGATTCTGAACAAGCGTTCGTATTCCTTATCGGAAGTACCCGACGTAATCGCCAGATAATTATAATCTTCCGCCGGACATTGCGCGTTAAAGGCGCCCCATTCTTCTTTGGTGTAATGTTTTTGAATACAGGTAAACATTTTATACTGTTTCAAAACATTGAAAACTTCGAACCGTCCGACCGTATCCATATTGGCGGCCATAATCGGCACGCCGGTCCACGTCTTTTTTGAATTTCTGAACGTAAAGGTTCTGTTCAGATCGACCTCCGAACGCGAACGCAAGGTACTGCGTTTCGGGCGGAACAGAACGTCCTTAAAATCCAGTTTCATATCTTCTTCAATTCTCATTTCATTCTCCTCAAACGAATTGATTGCGGTCAGGGTTTTTCATAACACCACTGCGGATGGTTTTCGTTTAATCCGGCAGGATCCTGATGAATGATGATTTCCGCATTCGGAAAGGCGGCAATCAACAAATCTTCGACATGATCGGCGACGTCATGCGCTTTTGCCAAGGTAAACTGCGGATTTAATTCCAGATGCAGTTGGATGAACCAACGCGTTCCCGACGTTCTAGTTCTCAGATCGTGCAGACCGGAAACATCGGGAGCATTTAAAACGATATCGGCTATTTTTTGTTTTTCCTCACGCGGCAATTCGGCGTCAATCAATTGATCCAACGCCTGTTTTAAAACACCGAAAGCGCCGAACAACAGATAAGCGGCGATCAACAGCGCAAAAATAGGATCGGCATAACGGAAATGAAAATAAGAACCGATAAACAAGGATGCGATAACGCTTAAATTCATTAAAACATCGCCGGCATAGTGGGCATAATCGGCCATAATTGCAACCGATTTCGTTTTTTTAACGACATAACGCTGAAACGAAATCAGCAAAACGGTTAAAACGATCGACACGATCATTGCGCCGATACCGATGTCGACATGGGAAATTGTTCTGGGGTTCAAGATATATTGGATGCTTTGAAAAATCAGCACGACGGCCGACCCGACGATAAACGCGGCCTGCCCCAAAGAAGCCAGCGGTTCGAACTTGCCGTGACCGAACCGATGCCCGCTGTCCGCCGGTTTTAAAGATTGTCTGACGGCCCACAGATTTAAAAAAGACGCCCCCAAATCCAGCGAAGAATCGATCAGGCTGGATAACAAAGCTACGGAATCCGTCATGGCCAAGGCGAAAACCTTTACCCCGATTAAGATGACAGCCACCCCCACCGAAGCGGAAGCTGCGGTTTTCATTAAAAACGCCGAAGATTTTACTTCAGACACGGCAAAGGCACCCTTTGTTAAAAAAGCGTTAAAAGCAAGTCACTATAACAAACATATTCGCTTTAGGGAAACAATAAATCCGAAAAAAGTTTAAAAAACGACCTTTACGGACCGACTTGAGAACATACGTTTTTTTGATTTAAAAAAAATCTTTTTAATAGCTTGCCTGAAAGGCTTCGGCATTTTATTTTATATGGCGAACGAATTTAAATTGACGGCAGAAAGACAATGGCTAACCCGTATACCCTTTTAGGTGTTTCGAAAAGCGCTTCTCAGGAAGAAATAAAACAGGCGTACCGCAAATTGGCGCGCAAAATGCATCCGGACTTAAATCCGAACGATAAAAAGGCTGAGGATAAATTCAAAGAAATTTCATGCGCTTACGATATTTTATCCGATCCGGAAAAACGCAAGAAATTCGATGCCGGCGAAATCGATGAAAACGGCAAAGAACGCCCCGGATTCGGTTTCGGATACGGCGGCGGCAATCCCTATCAAAGACAGGGATCCGGATTTGAAGGTTTCAACTTTGATTTCGGTGCGGCTCAAGGCGGCGGCAAAAAACGATCCGGCTTTGATTTCTTCAGCGAAATGTTCGGCGGCGGCGCAAGCGGTAACGGAGAAGACTTTTTTTCTTCGATGAAACGCCGTTCTCATAAGACACAGGGGGAGAACACCAATTATGACCTGACCGTTTCGTTTTTAGACGCCGCTTTAGGTAAGGAAAAGGAAATTTCCCTGCCCAACGGCAAAGTCTTAAACGTCAAAATTCCGGCAGGAACGGCCGACAAAACGACGTTGCGCCTGAAAGGTCAAGGAAACGTCGGCATAGGCGGCGGCGCGAACGGAGACGCCCTTATCCGCATTTTGGTTCAGCCTCACCCTTACTTTACCCGTTCGGACAACGATATTCTGCTGGACGTTCCCGTTACGCTTAAAGAAGCCATACTGGGAGCAAAAGTAACGATCCCCACATTGGAAGGAAAAGTCGCCCTGACCGTTCCGGCCTATTCCAATACGGGATCCGTTTTGCGTCTGCGCGGCAAAGGCATTAAAACAAAAAACGCAACCGGCGACCTGTTGGTTAAATTGCAGATTGTTCTGCCCGACAAACCCGACGGCGAATTAACGCAATTCATGCAAAAATGGACACCGAGTTCATCAGATCCGCGCATAAAAGCGGGCCTCGGTTAAAAATGTTCAATCGTTCGATTGAAAACTCTTTGAAATCTTGTTTTTTTGTGCTATTCCTGATTTTAGAATGAACTCAAGCTTTCAAAGGGGATTTTCATGACAACAGGTTTGATGGAAGGTAAAAAAGGTCTGATTCTGGGGTTGGCAAACGATAAATCGATAGCCTGGGGAATTGCCTCCGAATTACATAAACACGGCGCGAAGCTAGCCTTTACTTATCAGGGCGAAGCTTTGGAAAAACGCGTCCGTCCCTTAGCCGCCTCTTTGGGAGAAGATTTGGTTTTACCTTGCGACGTAACCGATCCGGAAACGTTGGACGCTTTATTCGACACCCTGAAAAAAGAATGGGGATCTATCGATTTCGTCGTTCATGCCGTCGCTTTTTCGGATAAAAACGAATTAAAGGGACGTTATTGCGACACCACTTTGGCTAATTTTTTAAACACGATGCATATTTCGTGTTATTCGTTCACGGACATTTGCCGCCGTGCCGCCGAAATCACCAATCCGGGCGGCAGTTTCGTCACGATGAGTTATTACGGCGCGGAAAAAGTTCTGCCGAATTATAACGTCATGGGCGTGGCAAAAGCCGCGTTGGAAACATCCGTCCGTTATCTGGCTCGGGACTTGGGAACGCAGGACATCCGTGTCAACGCCGTATCGGCGGGACCGATAAAAACGTTAGCGGCTTCCGGCGTCGGCGATTTCCGCGTCATTCTGAACTGGAATGAAAACAACGCTCCGTTGCACAGAAACGTTACGCAGGAAGAAGTCGGCAAAAGCACGCTTTACCTGCTCAGCGATTTGGCAAGCGGCGTTACCGGAGAAGTCTTGCATGTCGATTCAGGATACAATATCATCGGCATGATGAATCCGGATTATGCTCAGGAAAATTCGGAATTACTGGCGGGAATACCAAAAAAGGCATAAAATAAAAAAATGACAGGAAACGGGTTCGGTACCATTTTTCGTTTTACAACTTTCGGCGAAAGCCACGGCAAAGCGATCGGCTGTGTAATCGAAGGGG
>JAZNBT010000077.1:0-1880 GCA_045587165.1 Alphaproteobacteria bacterium
TGACGGAACGATTGTGACGTATGCCCGCGCTATTTCATTTCCGTTAGCCATTGCCTTGTTTCCTTTTTATCCAATCTTTAAGTTCGTTATAAGGTAAAGGGTCTTTACCTATCTTCTTTATGTTGTTATCCTTCCCAAACGGTCGCGGATAGGGTTTTACTTTTCTGTGTTGTTTGCTTCCGCCTATCGCGCAAATATTTATATTGATCGCCTGAAGTAAATCGTATATATCGGCAAGAATGACGTTCGTCTGGATTGTCTTTTCCCAACCCGTCGACTTCTTCAGTTCACGCGCTAAAGCGGAATCCGTGTCTAAATTCTCAATAAATGACGAAAGGGCGAACCACGAAAGTTCGCCCCCTACGTCATCCAAAGAATACTTTGTTTTAGTAAGAAGGTCATAAGTAATCGCCTTGTCGTGTTTCGAAACGAAATCAACAAGGCTGATTATTCCCCCAATGTCTGACCGCCTTCCTTTTCAGTCTGACCCGACCACGCTTTCGCAAGTGTTGTCAAATCCTTCATTGTCAGTTCATCCAGAACTTCCGTCGGGATATACTGCGAAAAGAATTCAAGGAATCCGTCAAGCGCGGATTCTTCGTCAGCTTTCGCTAATTTGACTAACTCTTTCGCCTTCTTGTAAGGAAGCGAAGTCGCAAGGGGAATTTTGAATGTTTTGTCGCCAATGTTTACGACAAGGACTTCAACATTTCCGTTCAAGTTAAGTTCTTTAGGCATATCGGAACCACCTTTCTTTTATCAGGAACCGGAAGCGACCTGACCGTCGTCGATTGCGAAAGTCCAAGTTCCTTCGATCGTAGCTTCCCAATTTGCGGAAGCACCGCCGTTAAAACTAACGTCGCCGATTTCGGTTATCAATGCGTCATTGCTTGCCAACATTGCAAGCGAATCACCGTCCTTCATCAAAAACAGATAGGAAGCGGGTTCAGCGGACACGTCAGGTGCAAGGGCAACAGAATCTACGTTTCCGTGTGATGAATCAGCGGAAATGTGCGTCACGTTTGAAGCACCGAACAATGTTTCAAGCACCTTCTTTGTGGTATACATAATAGGCGCATTGACGGAACCGTTTTCGGTGTTAATCTTTCTTTCGGCAATCTTCGCCCAATTTCGGAGAACGTCGCCCGAAGGAAGCGTCAATGTGATTCCGTCTTCAGTGATCGCGCCGACTTCCGTCCAATCCGCGCCCAATGTTTCCATAGGTGAAACGGGAAGCGCTGTTCCCTTCGGCGCGGTGTAGAACATACCAGTCGCAAGACCGGCACCAATTAAAACATTTGACATATTATTTTATGTTCCTTTCATTAAGATTCTTCGATTTCGACTTGCTCTTTGTGTGCGACAACCTGAACGGTCGCCTGACAAAGTGACAAGTCAGGTCGAACGGGGTCATTCCCCCAATTCGAAAGATTCTGTTCGGTTGAAAATCGAAGGAAACCGAACTGATTCTTTGCTTTGTATTCCAGAACACCCAAAGCCGTTCGAAGCAAATCCAACGCGTCGGATTCTAATTCAGCGCGGGAAGATAACCTGACCGTAAACGTGTCAATTCGATTTGCTGAAGTCCCGCCGATAAGTTCTACCAAAATGGAAGGTGTTTCAAAGTCAGCGGGAAGCGGTCTGACATACACTTTCAATGTGGATGAAAGCGCAAGCCTGACTTCGTCTTCAATGTCGATTGATTTGTAAATAATCATAAGATTGCCCCCGATAATGCGCCGTCTTCAGTTTCGGCAATCAACGAATCCTTGTCCGTCGAATAAACAAACCCGATATAACGACCCGCCCGTGTTCCGTATTCAGTCTTTGAATTGAATCCGGTTCCACCGTGCGTGTTGTTTGAATTTGCCTTGTCCGCG
>JAZNBT010000078.1:0-4519 GCA_045587165.1 Alphaproteobacteria bacterium
AAAAAGCTCTGCCGCGGCAGAGCTTTTTTGGTTTTTTATTCTTCGTCCGCATCATTTTGCGATGATTTCGTTATGTAGGCAAAGGCTTTTTGTGCAGTATCTTCATTGATTTGTAATTTCAGATACGCCGCAAAGTCGGCCAGAATGGCATCGGATTTTTCCGCTTCGGCTTGTTCCTGCATTAAATGGCGGATTTCCGAAACTCCGATTTTGTCTTTTTTCGGATCGGCGGCAGAAGATTTGATCGTTTTAATAACTTGATATTCGGCCGGCGTCAAAACGGTAATGACTTCTTTTAACGGTCGATTAAATACCTGATATGTCGCCGATGCCGACAGTTCCGAACCGCGTCGGGTCAATCCGCTGAGGCGTTTGTATTTTGCCCCCGTCTTTTGAGCGATTGTTTTCGGATCGATACCTTTGTTTAAATCGTTTTCAATCGATTTCGCGATTTTTTTTGCTTTTTCTTTTTGTTTTTCGACTGTCCAAGCCGTTTTGATTTCCTTTTGAGATTTTTCAATCGGTTTTAAAGCCGGTTCTTTGACGTCATCAACCCGTAAAACAAAGAAATCGGATCCGTTTTCCAACATGGGGGATTCCCGTCCGGGATCATTGGAAAACGCCGTTGCCAAAATAATTTTGGATATATCTGTCTTTTTACCGTTTTCATCCGTTCCCGTCGGATCAAGCAATGTATATTTCTGCACGGTTAAATCCGTTGAAGCGGAAACGTCTTCAATCGTTTCACCGGCTCCGAATCTGTCATCTAAAGAAACCGCCGTCTCCATTAAAGTATCATAAGCCAAGGAATTGATCAGTTTTTGTTCAATTTCATCTCTGACGTCTTTGAACTGTTTTTCAACTTTCGGCGTGATCTTGTTGACACGTAAAATCTGCCAACCGAAAGCCGTTTGTACCGGAGCGATCACCTCTCCTTTTTTTGCGGAAAAAACAATATCAGCCCAATCTCCGGTTGCTGTGGAAGGCGTTAAATCGCCCAATTTCGTCTGTTCTTCTGTCTGATTGGCGTATTCTTTTGCAACAGCCATGAATTTTTGCCCTTTTTGTAAAGCGGCATAGGCTTCGTCGGCTTTCTGTTTTGTCGTAAACAACATTTGGTCAACGTCGCGGATTTCTTCAATGGCATAAGCATCTTTATTTTCATTGTAAATTTCCAGTAACTCTTCTTCGGAAATTTTAATTTTTTTTGCAACGTCTTCCAACGTCAGATGCATTACGGTAAAGGTTCTGTATTCCGGAGCGATCAAATCGTCGGATAATTCTTTATACAATCTTTCCTGATCGTCTTTGCTCGGGGTGCCTTTGATTTTTAAGTCGGCAGGATTTATCGTGAAAACATCGGCCGTGCGTTTTTCATTTTGCAAACGATAAGACAGTTCCGCGATTCCCGTCGGAATGACTGTTGCCGTCCGAGCCGCGTTCGTTAATTGCTGGGCCCGCATGTCCAAAAAAGTGTCATCGATAAAACGTTTTTCGCTGATGCCCATATTGCTTAGGTATTGTTTGTAAGCGGCCATGCTGAATGAACCGTCATAGTTCGTAAACATGGGCATTTGTCCGATGGCATCGCGAACGGCTTGATCCGATACGGCCAGTTTTAAATGGTCTGCGGCGGCTTGCATAACGGAATGCGACACCATCTGGTTGAACCAGGAAATCAGCATGCCCGATTGAACGGCGTCTTTTACCGTCAAAGGCTTTTGCATCATTTTACTTAAAGAACGGGTCTTATGTTCGACTTCGCTAACAAACTGTGCAACGGTGATTTTTTTTCCGGCGACCTTTGCAACGGCTTTGCCTTCATCGGGGATTTTTTGCAAAAAACGACCCGATCCGAACAGGGAGACAAAGCTTAAGGCCGTAAGAATAAAAATCCCTTTCATCAGCCAGCTGTTTTTTTGGTCACGAAAAAATTTTAACATGTCTGAATCCTTAAAACTTTATTACTGGCTGAATAATAAATATCAGAAGTTATTCTGGCAACAGACTTTTTCCAAAAATGCCCGATAAAAATCAAATAAATGTTTTTTTCGGCAGACTGTTGTGTTAAACATGTTGGAAATTTAATAAAACGGGATTTGTTTTTAAGGAGAATGAAGCATGCAAAGACGCCCTTTAATTGCCGGAAACTGGAAAATGAACTGCTTGAAAGCGGACGGAACGGCTCTGGCCGCGGGAATCGCCGAAAAATATGCCGAAGCGGTCGACCCGAAGTGTGATGTTCTGGTTTGTCCTCCGGCGATCTGGATTTTGCCGGTTGTCGATGCGGTCAAAGGTCGTATAGCCGTCGGAGCCGAAGATGCCCATGCGGCCGAATCGGGTGCTCATACAGGCGATATCAGCGTCGCAATGATTAAGGATGCCGGTGCTTCTTTTGTTATCGTCGGCCATTCCGAACGTCGTACGGATCATCATGAAACGGATGCCGAAGTTAAGGCTAAAGCCGAAGCAGTCATTGCCAAAGGGTTGACAGCGGTTATTTGTATCGGTGAAACCGAAGCCGAACGCGATGCCGGAAAAACAATTGACGTTTGCCGTACTCAGATTCAGGGATCCGTTCCCGATCAGGCAACTGCCGAAAATGTTGTTATCGCATATGAACCTGTTTGGGCTATCGGAACGGGACGTACGCCGACGACTCAAGATGTCGCCGACGTTCATGCCGCCATCCGTGCCGAAATCGCAGCCAAATTGGGTAAAGAAACGGCCGACGGCATGCGTATTTTATACGGCGGTTCCGTTAAACCGTCCAATGCCGAAGAATTGATGGGGTTGGAAGATGTCGACGGCGCTTTGGTCGGCGGAGCCAGCTTGAAAGTTGCCGATTTCTGGGCAATTATCGAAACCTGTTTATAATTCCCTGTTGAAAGAGGAAAAAATATGCACACATTTATTTTGGTCGTTCACGTTATCATTGCCGTTTGTTTGGTTTGCGTGATTTTGATGCAACGTTCCGAAGGCGGCGCTTTGGGCGGACTGGGTGGCGGCGGTATGGGCAGCTTTATGACGGGGCGTTCCGTCGGCAATATGCTGACCCGTATGACGGCGATCTTGGCTACATGTTTTATGATTACCAGTTTAACGCTGGCGATTATGAGCAAAGGGGAATCCGCCAAGGCGGGAAAATCCTTTATGGAAGAAAAAAGCGCCGTTGTAAAAACGGAACCCGAAGCACCTAAGGTGCCTGTCGTTCCTGTTTCGTCGAAATAATTACTAAAGACGGGAATTTGTAAAGGTTTCCGTCTTTTTTATATGAATTTAAAAGGAGAAATCAGATGGAAAATCGTCGCGTTCAAGTGGGGGATGTCACTTTTTCAAATGACTTGCCGTTTGCGTTAATCGCAGGTCCTTGTCAATTGGAAAATATGGAACATACAATGGATTTGGCCGGTCAAATCGTGGAAATAACCAAAAAGCTGAATATTCCGTATGTGTTCAAGGCTTCGTTTGATAAAGCCAATCGTACGTCGATTAACGGAAAACGCGGTATCGCTTTAGATGCGGCTTTGGATATTTTCAAGGCGGTTAAAGAAAAATTCGGTTGTCCGGTCATTACGGATGTTCATGAACCCGAACAGTGCGCTCCTGTCGCCGAAGTTGTAGATATGTTGCAAATTCCGGCGTTTTTATGCCGTCAGACCGATTTGGTCGTTGCAGCCGCGAAAACGGGCAAACCGTTGAATATTAAAAAAGGTCAGTTTTTGGCTCCATGGGATATGAAAAACGTTTTCGTAAAAGCCGAACATTCCGGCAATTCGAACGTTTTGTTGACGGAACGCGGTTCTTCTTTCGGGTATAATACGCTGGTTGTCGATATGCGTACTTTCCCGATTATGGCCCAACAGACAGGTTGCCCTGTCGTTATTGATGCGACACACTCTGTACAGCAGCCTGGCGGACAGGGAACATCTACGGGCGGGCAGCGTGAATTCGCTCCGGTTTTGGCGCGTGCCGCCGTTGCGGTCGGCGTTGCCGGTGTTTTTATCGAAACGCATCAGGATCCCGATAAATCCCCCAGTGACGGTCCGAATATGATTCCGTTGGCCGAACTGGAAGGTGTTTTAGCTTCGTTAAAGGCGATTGATCAGCTGATTAAAGGGTATTAATCCCTTAAAGGAGGGTAATATGTCTGAAATCATAGATATTTATGCGCGCGAAATTTTGGATTCGCGCGGAACACCGACCGTCGAAGTCGATGTCGTTTTGGATTCCGGTGCTTTCGGTCGGGCGGCCGTCCCTTCGGGGGCTTCGACTGGTGCGCACGAAGCCGTCGAATTGCGTGACGGGGACGAAACCCGTTATAACGGCAAAGGGGTGCTGAAAGCGGTTGAGGCCGTAAATACGACGATCGCCGATGAAATATGCGGTTTTGATGCTTTGGAACAGGTCGAAATCGATCAGTCAATGATCGAATTGGACGCTACGCCGAATAAAGGAAATCTGGGGGCTAACGCTATTTTAGGCGTTTCGTTGGCTGTTGCCAAAGCCGCCGCCGACG
>JAZNBT010000079.1:0-10395 GCA_045587165.1 Alphaproteobacteria bacterium
TCGCTCGCCGCGCAATTCGTGTCGGTGATTTGGCCGAAAAGGAAACATTGTCGGATAAGGTTGATAACCTTTTATCGTTCCATAACGCTTTGCGTAAAGGTTGGGGGCAGCCGGAAGTCGATAAGGCTCAATTGATGAAAGATTTGGACGAAATCGCTTCTTTCATTTTGCCGTTCGTCGTGCCGGCGTGGAAAATTTTGTCCGAACAGATTAAAAACGGAAAAACCGTTTTGTTTGAAGGGGCTCAGGCAACCATGCTGGATAACGATTTCGGGACATATCCGTTTGTTACGTCTTCAAATACGATCGCCGGTCAGGCTGCCGTCGGTTCCGGTGTCGGCATGAAGGATATCGATAAAGTGATCGGTGTTGTCAAAGCTTATACAACCCGCGTCGGATCCGGTCCTTTCCCGACGGAATTGTTTGATGCGGACGGTGACCGTATCCGCGAAGTCGGTCGTGAATTCGGAACGGTAACGGGACGTCCGCGTCGCTGCGGTTGGTTTGATGCCGTTTTGGTGCGTCAGGCGATCATCGTGAACGGTGTTCAGAATCTGGCCGTGATGAAACTGGATATTTTGGATCAGTTTGACGAAATCAAAGTTTGTGTCGGATATGAATACAACGGGCAGAAATTGGATTATTATCCGATGCAGATGAATGCTCAGGCTTCGGTTAAGCCGGTTTATGAAACCTTGCCGGGTTGGAAATCGTCGACGTACGGTATTCGCGAATATGAAAAACTGCCTGAAAACGCGAAAAAGTATCTTGATCGATTGGAAGAATTGCTGGGTGTGAAAATCGGTATGATTTCAACCAGTCCCGAACGCGAAGATACGATTGTTCGTTATGATCCGTATGAAAAGTAATAAAAAACTTTTTATTTAATGCAAATCATGTAAAATAGGGGAAAAGCAGAAAGCTTTTTCCCCTGTTGTTTTTCTATGACCAGAAGGAAGTAATGACTGAAGATAACGCAAAAATACAGGCTCAGTCTGCAACGCAGCTTAAATCAGACGGGAAAGGTGTCTTTGCTCTTGTCAAGGGCAGATACAAAGTGTATCCGGATTTGCCTCTGCCTTTGTTGGATATGCCGAACGCCAAGGCATATCAGGCAGAAGATGTTACGGCTCCGGATCATAAAGTTTTTGCGTTGGTTTGCAAGCCTGATCTGCCTGTCAGAAAGGATCATATTAAAGCAAGAGTCGGCCTGAAAATGGAAGGCGTCCTGCCGTTAACCGATGCCGGAGTCGCGTCGTGGCAGCCGTTCGGGCGTAAGACGATGTTTTTATTGTATGAAATGCCTTTGGGCGGACGTGTTGTCCATTCCAAAACATATGATAAAGTCTTGCCGGAAGAAGAAGCCGAAAAAATTTCGCGTTGGATCAGGCCGCTTTTGATGGGGATTAACAATCTGTCTTTGCGCGGTTTGACACACAGGGAAATCAGGCCGGACAATTTATTTTTTCTGGATGCGGAAAAAACAAAAGTTGTTTGGGGGGACTGTATTTCTTCACCGCCCGGATTTGATCAGCCGGCGACTTTCGAAACGATCGAATCTTCAATGTGTTCGCGGGCCGGTCGCGGTGACGGAGCAACATCGGATGATTTGTATGCTTTCGGGGCGACACTGATTTGTCTGGGCTTGGGGTATGATCCGGTTGAAAGTTTGTCCGCAGATGAATTGCTGGAATTAAAAATTTATAAGGGGTCTTATGCAACTTTGATCGGCGAAGAACGGGTTTCTTTGGGATTGATCGAATTGTTGCGCGGACTGTTGGCGGATAATGTTTCTCAACGCTGGGACATTTCTTCAATACAATTGTGGGCGGACGGGCGACGATTGACGCCGGTGCAGGCTAAAGTCATAAAAACATCGCAGCGTCCTTTTTTATTCAATAATGTTGAATATTTTTCCTATCGAACGTTAGCATACGCTTTTTGTAAAAATTGGGATTTGGCGGCAGACGCGATCCGGTCGGAAAAACTGCAGACATGGTTGAATCGCGGATTTGACGATAAAGAAATGGCTCGGGCTGTTGAAAAATCCATAGATATGGCTCTGGTTCGTTTTTCCACCAAAGAAAAGCAGGAAGACTTTTTTGTGGCCAGAACTTGTATGTTGTTGGAT
The DNA here is from genome assembly GCA_045587165.1 of Alphaproteobacteria bacterium. Lineage (GTDB taxonomy): Bacteria > Pseudomonadota > Alphaproteobacteria > CAAGCB01 > CAG-977 > UBA11549. The sequence continues at coordinate 2,132 of JAZNBT010000079.1, forward strand.
CCCTCTGCGCCTTTGCGTGTGCGCGAATGTTCCTTTATGCCTCAAGCGTTGGGACAAATGATTGCAACATATGTGTCTGACGAGAAAATGATTAAAACGTTGATCGGGCTGATTTCGACGGGATATTTGGAAAGTTGGTATGAATTACATCGCAACAGATCTGCCGAACAACAGGTTAAAAGCATGCAGATGGTTTTGCTGAAACCTGATTTGGGTATGGGCATCGAACGTCTGATGTATGATCTGAATGAAGGCTTGCCTTGTCAGAGTCCGTTGGTTGTCAAAGATTATGTTGATGATATCAGTGATTTAATGCCCGCTTTGGAAAACATTTCAAAAAAAATAGGGCCGAAAACGGAACCGATCGACAGGCATATCGCGGCTTTTATCGCAGTGAAGTTCGGAACAAAAGTATCTGATCAAATTTCTGCACTAAATTCGCCCAAAGAAAGTATTTCGGTTCAGGGAATGTTAAATATTTTCGCGACTTTGCAACAGACGTTCGGACCGGAAAAATTGTATGCGTTCAGCAGTTGGATCGGAGGGTTGTTATCACCGATTATCAACGGGTATTTCAGTTTGGAAAAACGTCAGCAGTTGGAAAAGCATCTGCCGAAACTGATCCGTAAAGGTTTCTTGCCGGATATTTATGCTTTTCTGAACAATAAACAGGAACGCCTGATGGATATGAACTATTTTGAACAGGCGAAAAAAGAATATGCCAAATTGGCCGAGGAAATTGAATTTCTGGATGGTAATCGCGAGAAACGAGAGGAAGAAGGTTTAATGATGGGGCATCAGGTCGCCGCCATTGTTTCTTTTTCTATCGCCGTATTGACGATGTTCCTGTTGCTGTTAACACAGTTTTTGCGGAGATGATCCAATGAAAGAAAAGGAAAACGGAAAAAAGAAGAAAAAAAGCAAAGATTCTTTTTTGACTTCGGCGTTGTCATTTTTGATCTTAACTCCGATGCTGTTTTTAATGTTGCCGACGGTTGTTTTTTTCTTTCTCAGTATGTTGCCGACTTTGGTCGCGTTGATTTTGACGGCTACTTCAAAAACGAAATTCAAATATAAATGGTTGTGTATCGGCGGCTTAAATTTTTCCGGAGCATTGCCTTTCTTATTCAAACTGTGGTTTGGTGATAATACGATAGAAGGGGCAATCGGTTTATTTGTAGGGAACGTCGCTTTCGTTATTATTTATTTGGCTGCCGCTATCGGGTGGATTTTTTATCGCTGTATTCCTCCCGTTGTTTTAAATGTGTTGGAAATGAATGATCAACGTCGCGTTGTTCATTTGCGTGAATTGCAGGCAAAATTAATTGCCAAATGGGGAGAGGAAGTGGCTAACGGAGAGATTCCCAAGGTTTCTGTTCCATCGGGTGGAGAAAAAGCGGATAACCTTAAAATGTCGTCGAATTGACAGATTTCTTTTCTTTGCGCCAAGCCAAAGGAAGCAGTAATACAAAAACAGTCATATATTCCAATCTGCCTAACATCATATTGCCCGATAAAATCCATTTAACGCAGTCGGGTAGGTCGGCAAAACTGCCTTTGGTTCCGATGACCGGGCCGAAAGCTATTCCCGTATTTCCCAAGCTGGACAACGAAGCGCTGATTGCCGTAATAAAATCCAATCCGATTAAAGACAACAATAAAACGGACGTCAAAAACGATAATAAGAAAATTACCATAAAAACAAATACGCCTGATGAAATTTCTTCGGTCAGCGGTTTTCCGTTATATTTTGCGATGAATATGCCGTGGGGCAATATCTTGCGTCGCAAGTATTGCATGGACGACAGGTACATAATATTAAAACGGAATATTTTAATCCCGCCGGACGTCGATCCGCTGCATGCCCCGATCGGTAATAAAAACGTGAAAAACATAACGGCGAAATTTCCCCAGGATTCAATGTCACTGTTTAAAAATCCTGACGAAGTGACTACCGAAATAAAATTAAAGGCGGCATATCGTATGCTGTCAAATAACGGTATTTCATGTTTTATAATCAGGTAAACAGATAGAATCGAAACACTGAACAAAAAGAAATACGTGTAAGTTGTGATTTGCGTATCGTTTTGTATTTGACGCCAATTTTTTTTGAACAAAAAATAAGAAACCAGCAAAGGCATGCCGCAAATAAACATAAAAGCGGTTAAAATCCATTGAGACGTAGGGGACAGCTCCATTGCAGAAGAACTTCTGGGGGCAAATCCTCCTGTCGGAATGGTCGTCATGCTGAATGTCAAAGATTCAAACCAATTTAATTCGGAAATGTACAACAACAGTGCGCAAAGTATGGTTAAAATCGTGTAAATCACCATGATCATGGCGATGATTTGTGATGTTTTCGGTAAAGTTTTATCTGATTTATCAGATGATTCCGTTGAATATAACTGCATGCCGCCGATTCTGAGCAACGGCAAGATTCCCAAAGCGATAACAATAATTCCCACTCCGCCGAACCATTGAAGCATGGCTCGCCACAATAAAATTCCTCGCGGTTGAGCGGATAAATCCCGAATAACCGAAGCCCCCATCGTGCTTAACCCTGACATGGCTTCGAAAAAGGAATCCGTATAATTTAACGGCTTCGGGGCGAAAAAAAATGGTAATGCCGAAAAAGCGCAGACTAACAACCAAACCAGAGATGTGGTTAAATACATTTCTCGGACGGTTAATTTCTCGTATTTATCGTAAAACGTCGCAATAAACAAAAGGCCGAAAAAAGACGTCACTCCGGCGGCATGCCAAAATGATCGGGCGGAACCGATATTCCCGTCTGAAAAATCCAATATTCCCGGAATGATCATTGTCATCCCGAAGACGATTAAAATACATCCGGAAATAAAAAAGGTGATGCCGGTTCTCATCAAAAATCCTATAACGGTGCGCAGGCTTCTGTCAGCCATTGAGCCGTTTGCGGGCTGACAAGCGGTGAAATAATACGACGAATACGGGCGTGATAGCCGTCTACCCATGCTTTTTCACGCGGTGTCAACTGGGCTTTATCAATTAATCGTCTGTCAAACGGCGCCAGACTGAGCGTTGATAATCCCAATGTTTTTATTTCGGATCCTTCCGTCGGCGGCAAAGGTTCAACCATAACGACATTTTCCAAACGGATGCCGAATGCACCGGCTTTGTAATATCCGGGTTCGTTGGATATCAACATGCCGGGCATTAAAGCGATTCTGCTGGAGCCGCGGGCAATCCTTTGCGGACCTTCGTGCACGCTTAAATAGCTGCCGACTCCGTGTCCCGTTCCGTGGGCGTAATCTACGCCGTCACGCCACAAAAACTGACGCGCCAGAATGTCCAGTTGAGACCCGGTCGTTCCTTCGGGAAAGGCAATTGTCGCAATAGCGATATGCCCTTTCAAGACTTGTGTATAACGCTTTTTTTCCAAAGCGGAAACATTGCCGACGGCGATCGTACGAGTAATGTCCGTCGTCCCGTCCAAATATTGTGCGCCGGTATCGATCAGGAACATATTGTCCCTTTTGATCGGGGCATTGTTTTTTTCATTCGTGTGGTAATGAATATAGGCTGCGTTTTTTCCGACAGCCGCGATCGTAGCAAAGCTTTCGCCGCGGTACAGAGGATTGTCGGAACGAAATTCGGCGATTTTTTTGACGGCGTCCATTTCCGTCAGGCGGCCTTTGGGGGCTTCCGTGTCAAACCAGTGCAGGAAACGGCACATGGCGATACCGTCTTTGATATGGGCGTTGACGGCGCCGTCGCGTTCGGTAATGTTCTTGCAGGCTTTGCGAATTAAACAGGGATCTTCTTGTGCGTGAATGATTGCGCCGGCGGCGGACAAGCGTTCGTAAATCCATGCCGGAGATAGGGCCATATCAAGCTGAACGCGCGCCTTTTGTATGCCCAAAGCGTCCAAAATAACGCCTAACAGATCGGGCGATTTGATTTCCACCAGTTTGCTGAGCCGGGAACGCAGATGATCCGTTATTTTATCAGGATTTACAAACCAGTCGATCACCCCGTTTTTATATAAAATGGCAAAAGATTGAACAATGGGAATGTAGGGAATGTCTCTGCCGCGGACGTTTAACAGCCAAGCGATCGATTCCGGAGAGGAAAGAACCAGTGCGTCGTCTTGATCCATGCCTAGTGCGGACGTAATTTCGGCGATTTTAGCCGTACTGTCCAAACCGGTATACTTTTCAGGCAGAAAAACGGCCTGCTCAACGGTGGAAACCGGTTTGTTCTGCCAGAGCGTATCGATAGGATTATAAGGCAGCGGAGAAATCTTTGCGCCGTTTTTAGCACATGCCGCGGCCATTTTTTTTATGTCATTCGGAGTGTGAAGCCAAGAATCGTAACCGATGCAAGCGCCTGCAGGCAAAGCGGCAAACAGCCAATCCCCCGCGCGGGCGTCAGGTGTTTGAATGACGGTAATTTGTTGCGCGTTTGTTTCTTTTTGCGCTTGCAAAGTATAGCGACCGTCAACAAATAAAAAGGCTCGATCCAGTAAAATGACGGCTTCGCCGGCAGAACCCGAAAAACCCGTCAGCCATTCCAGACGTTTGGCCGAAGGAGCGACATATTCGCCTTGATATTCGTCGGCAGTCGGAACCAAGAGTCCGAAAAAACCGTTTTTCAGCATCCATTCTCTTAACGCAGTCAGTTTGTTCATAGCTTTTCTTCCTATTTTATCGTCCGACGATCAGAGTGCTCCAACCTTCCAGACGGTAACGCTTTTTCAGATTCAGTCCTACGCGGCGGTGTGCGTCCAAAACCCATGCTTCCTGTCTGTAAAGCATGCCGGACAGCACGGCTAAGCCGTCAGGAGCCAAGACTTCCGCCAGATCTTTCGCCATTAAAGTCAACGGACGCGCCAAAATGTTTGAAAAAACAAGGTCGTAAGGCGCCTTTGACCGAATGATCATCGGTTTGTATCCGTTGCCGGCGTGTGCCGTAATATAACGCGACAAATGATTGATTTTGGCGTTTTCTTTCGTAACGCGGACGGATTCCGGATCAATGTCGGCCGCCATAATATCGGTCTTAAACGTCAAAGCCGCCGCTAATCCCAGAATGCCGGAACCACATCCCATGTCCAAGATGTTTTTCGGCCGTTTGTAACGGGAGATTTCCTCCATCGCCATCAGGCAGCCTTTGGTCGTGAAGTGTTCGCCGGATCCGAAAGCGGTCGCGGCATCGATTTTTAAAGATAACTTCGTTTCGGGCGGCGGTTCCTGAATATGAGATCCGTAAATATAATATCGGCCGACGGAAACGGGGGCAAAGCTGATCAGATTTTCTTTCAGCCAGTCTCTTTGCGCCAATTCCGTCAGCTGATATTCCGGTAAGGAAATTCCGGCTGCCGCGGCGGCTAACGACAAGGAAGCGTTTAACAGGGATTCGTCGGGTCTGTTTTGGAAAATGGCTTCCAATTTCCATTTGCCTTTGTCCGATCCTGTTTCAATTTCCGACGCCAAAAGAGCCGTGTCGTCCCCGTCCAAAGCGCGTTCGAAAAAAGGAACCGCGTCCGCGGGAAGGATAAAAGAAATTTGCCAATTGCTTGCGGGTTGTGTGTCCATTATACGTTTTCCAAATAGTCTGCCATAATATTTTTAATGTTGCCGTCTTCAAACAAAACCTGTGTGTTGTCACCATTTGCCGCGACAACTTTACCATATCCGTACCGGCTATGATAAACCTCTGTCCCGATTTTAAAAGCAGGTTTTTGCATATTACCGAAATAGGATGTCTTTTTTTCTTTTTTATGGAAATAATTCTGATTTCCGCCCGGCCTGTCGTTATAGCCGAAACCGTATCCGCCGCCAAAAGAAATGTTCGTCATTTCGATGTTTTCCGCGGGGATTTCGTTAATAAAGCGGGACGGCATATTGTATTTACGTTCGTTAAATGTCCATCGCGATTGGGCAAACGTAATATAAACGCGTTTTTTCGCCCGCGTAATGCCGACATAAGCCAGACGACGTTCTTCTTCGGTGTTTCCTTCGTCCATCGATCTTTTGTTGGGAAAGATTTCTTCTTCCCAGCCGGGCAGGAAAACAACGTCAAATTCAAGCCCTTTGGCCGCATGTAGCGTCATAACGGAAACATAGTCGCCCGTTACGGTTGCGTTGTCATTGTCCATGACCAGACTGATATATTCCAGATATTCTTCAAATGTTTCATATTTGCCTTTAAATTCGCCGATCAGTTCGCGCAAATTTTCCATGCGCCCTTCGGCTTCGGGCGTCTTATCCGCTCGACGCATATCCATGTAACCGCTGTCTTCCAACATTTGACGCAACAATTCGTCCGCAGATGTTTCATGCGCTTTTTCCCGCCAAAGGTCATATAAGGCGAAGAAACGTTCCAAACCGGTTTTCGCCGTTCCTTTCAATGCTTTTTCTTTGATCAGCTCCGCGGCGGATTCGTACATGGAAATGTGATCTTCTTGCGCTTTTTGACGTATCGCCAACAATGCGGCGTCACCGATTCCGCGGCGCGGTTTGTTGGCAATTCGCATAAAGGCCATATCATCTTTCGGTTGAACCAACAGGCGGATATAAGCTGTGGCGTCACGGATTTCTTCGCGTTCGTAAAAACGCATGCCGCCGATGACTTTGTAGGAAATGCCGTATTGCAATAAAGCGTCTTCAATCGCGCGCATTTGAAAGCTGGCGCGAACCAAAACCGCCATATCGGACGACTTTACGCCATGACGCTGTTCACGTTCGATTTGTTCGCGTATCTTTCGAGCTTCGTCTTCGCCGCTCCGAACGCCGGAAACGTTAATCTTTTGTCCTGTCATGTCTTCGCGTCCGGGGGCGGGATGCAATGTTTTGCCCAACCGGTTTTTGTTGTGCGCGATTAAACCAGATGCTCCCGCTAAAATATGAGCCGTAGAACGGTAATTGCTTTCCAATCGGATTAAAACGGCGTTCGGAAAATCTTTTTCAAAACGTAAAATATTGCCGACTTCCGCCCCGCGCCAAGAATAAATGGACTGATCGTCATCGCCGACGCAGCAGATGTTGTTATGTTCGCCGGCCAACATGCGCAGCCATAAATACTGAATGACGTTCGTATCCTGATATTCGTCGACCAGAATGTATTTAAACTGTTTGCGAAAAGCGTTCAAAATTTCCGGATAATGATTGAACAATTCCAAACAATACAGTAGTAAATCGCCGAAATCCGCCGCGTCCATCGCTCGCAGACGTTCCTGATACAGACTGTACAGACGTTTGGTCAGCGGACTGACGGGGAAGGGCGATTGATCCGCCTTTTCGGGCGGTAATCCCTGATCTTTTAAGCGTTGGATCTGATTTAAAATCATTTGCGGCGGATTGTCTTTTAAATCAATGTGTTGATCCGCCATGATCTGTTTTAACAGCCGTTCCTGATCCGCGGTATCCAATATGCTGAATCCGGCGGACAGACCGACTTTTCCTGGGTGGTTGCGCAAAATGCGCAATCCGATTTTATGAAACGTTCCCAACCATAAAGATCGACTGGCGTCGCCGATAACGGCATTCAGGCGTTCCTGCATTTCCATGGCGGCTTTGTTTGTAAACGTAACTGCCAGACATTGAAAAGGCAACGCTTTGCCCGATTGAACAATGTATGCCAGTCGGGCCGTTAAAACAGTCGTTTTGCCGGTGCCCGCACCGGAAAGGACTAAAACAGGCCCCTCTGTCGTTTGCACGGCTTGCCTTTGCTCGGGATTCAACCTGTTGAAATTAAAATCGGATTCGGTCATGTTTTCGCTTTCATCGCTTTACTTTTTTGTACCCTGAAAAAGGTTAAAATTTCAAGAACGAAAACGGTACATTTATGAGTGTTTAGGTAAAATATCGAAAAAAAAGCCTGTTTAAAACAGGCTTTTTTATATTAACGACAAAAGCCTTTGATAAAACCGACGACTTTTCCGACATTAACTTTTCTGCCGTTTTTGCCTTGAATATTAATGCCGTCACGGTCAATCGTAACAGAAGCACCGCTGTTAACACCATCGCTTGAACCGATTCTGATGCCGTTTTTATCTCGTGAAATGGAAACATTTCGTCCACTGTCATTGTCAGTGATGACGGCTCCTACAGATCCTTGGCTTGTATTATAGTTGACCTGTGTTACGGTTACGCCTTCTTTCGTCGGATCCGCAGCTTGGCTGATTCTTCCTTGCAAACTGACTTTACCGTCACGTCCGACACTTGTCTGGTGGTAGGAATCCCCGTATCCGTGCGAAACCGTTGTTCCGGAACGGTTGGTGTTTA
>JAZNBT010000080.1:0-3656 GCA_045587165.1 Alphaproteobacteria bacterium
CAAGCTTATGAACGCGGTGTGAAACTGATTGGGGCGACAGCCCATTATGTAACGGCCGATTTGGACGAAGGTCCGATTATCGAACAGGCCGTCGAACGTGTGGACCATACCAATTCGCCGACACAATTGGTCGCGATCGGAAAGGATTTGGAAAACATTGTTTTATCACGAGCCGTACGTTACCATACGGAACGTCGCGTTTTGTTAAACGGTCATCGGACGGTTATCTTTAAGTAACGGAGACGCAAACGTGAAAATAGATTCCCTGCCTTTATTTGAAGGAACTTCGGAAGCCTTTCGGACGGAAATGAATAAGCTTTTGCGTTGGAAAAACTATGAAGCCGGGCAGAACATTCTTAATCGTGAAGATGATAATTCGGATTTATTGTTTGTACACAAAGGAAAAGTTCGCGTTGTTATTTATACGCTTTCGGGACGTGAAGTAACTTTGGACGATATAGGAGCCGGCGGCTTTTTAGGCGAAATGGCCGCAATAGATAAAGAGCCTCGTTCGGCGTCCGTTGTAGCGTTGGAACCTTCTGAAATCGCTTTTCTGCCGGCAGAGAAATTTAAAGACGGATTGAACAAGGAATCTCAGCTTGCTTTGAGAATCATGCAAAGAATGTCCGAAATTATCCGTCAAGCCAACGAACGGATTGTCGAATTATCGACTTTAGGTGCAAACAACCGGATACATGCCGAAATTTTACGTTTGGCGCGTAAAGACGGCATCGAAAAAGACGGTAAGATTTACATTTCGCCCATTCCCGTGCACAGCGACATTGCGGCCAGAATCAGCACGGTACGCGAAACCGTCGCCCGCACCATGAGCGATTTGGCCAAACAAGGTATCGTAACACGTGAAAACAGTGCATTGGTTGTGCACGATATGAAACGATTGGAAAAAATGGTTCAAGAAGTTCGCGGGGATATTTATTTAACTCGTTAACGGAGGAAAAACATGAAACAGAAAAACTTTAAACGCTTAATTTTGATTGGCGGGGTTTCTTGGTTGGCCATGACGTCTGCCGGTTTTGCTTCGTTTGAGGAAGCCATGCAGGCGTTAAACGAACAGGATTTTGTTTTTGCTCTTGAAGAATTTTCCCGATTATCGGAAAAAGAACAGAATCCCGAAGCGAAATATCAGTTGGGGCGTATGTACGAACAAGGAGCCGGCGTGCCTCAAGATGAAATTAAAGCAATGCAAATTTATCGTGAAGCCGCAGAAAAAGGAAGCGGACAGGCCGCTTTGAAAATAGGCAATGCATATTATACCGGGCAAGGTATGGAAAAAAATTATGAAAACGCGTTCCAGTGGTATCAAAAAGCGGCGGAAAAGGGAAATTTCCCCGCGCAGTATAATATCGGATTGATGTTGGAAGAAGGTTTGGGAGGAAAAAAAGATCTTATCAAATCTTTTGAATATTACAGGAAATCGGCGGATCAAGGGTACGCTCCCGCTCAGATGGCTTTAGGCAGAATGTTTTTAAAAGGGCTCGGTACGCCGCAAGATTTTTCTCAGGCGATTTTCTGGTATAAACTGGCCGCCGATCAAGGAGACGTTAAATCTCAGATGAAACTGGCGGAACTGTATTCCAACACGTCAATCCGCGGTCTGCCTTTTAATATTGTCGGAGCCCATGTCTATTACAACCTTGTATCCGCTTACGCTGCCGATCCGTTAAAAGAAGAAGCGGCGATAAAACGTAACGCTCTGACGCAAAAAATGAAAAACGAAGAAGTTGCTATTGCTCAAAGTCGCGCTCAAAAATGGAAAAAAAGAACGCGTGAAGAATCTTTACCCTCTTTGGTTCAAGCCGCTTCTTTTATTGACGATGAAGACGGTCCGACCCTCAGAAAAGCAGAAAAAAACGAAAAGAAACAGGAAAACAAACTGACCGTAAAAACGGATATACAGGATATTATTGTTGCGGCCGGCGTTTCCAGACGAAACTTGAATAAAGCCGTTCGTGAAAATAATTTTCAGCCGATCATCGCCACTTTAAAAGAAAAAGTTGACGCCGGTGATAAAATTGCTCAATTGGCTTTGGCCGATTTATATGTGTTGGGGCAGGGAATGGAGCCCGATCCTCAAGAAGCGTATAAAATTTATACGCAAATGCTGACAGATAACGATCCTATCGCCATGTACCGCATTGCGCCGCTGTATTGCGAAGGAAACGGTATAAATCCGGATTTAGCGGAATGTTATAAATATATGCTTTTGGCAAAAAAATATGCGGATGAAGCTTCTTTGCCGGCTATTTCGGAATCTCTGCAGATGTTGGATGAAAATCTGGATAAAGACATTCGGGAAGCCGGTAAAAAATTAGCCGATCAATGGGGTGAAAAGAAAGAAAACAAAAAAGAGAAAAAGAAAAAAAGCCTTTTGGGTATGTTCGGCGGGGATTCCGATGAAACGGACGCTATGACAAAACCTGAAGAAGAAGAGAAAGAAGATCCTTCCGAAAAGAAAGAAGAAGAAAAAAAACAGGGAACGGCAAAAAAAGCGCCCGAGGAAGAAGAAGATTTATTTTCTGATTTATAAAGGAACTGTCGATGTCTGAACAATTAATGCTGAAAAACGAAGGTTTTTTGTCCTTGCGTCACATTGACGGACAAAAACCGTTGGAAGTTGTTTTTATGCATGGCACTTTGTCTGATAAAAACGCATCGAAGTCGTTGTTTTTGGAAGATTTTTGCAAAAAACACGGTTTGGGATATACGGCATTTGATTTTATCGGTCACGGCGAATCTTCCGGAAAATATACGGATGGCACAATCGGCGTGTGGTTTGAAAATGCTTTGGAAATCATTGATCGAGTTACGTCAAACCCTTTAATTTTGGTTGGAAGCTCCATGGGAGGTTGGATTGCCTTATTGGCGGCCAAAGCACGCCCCGAACGCGTCAAAGCTGTTGTCGGTTTGGCGGCGGCCGCCGATTTTACCGTAGATCTTTGGAATTCTTTTTCTGATAAACAAAAAAAAGAAATTGACGAAAAAGGCGTTATCTACACACCAAACGGTTGGACAGACGAAGGCGATCCGTGGACAAAGCAACTGTTTATTGATGCTGAAAAATATTTACTGATTAAAGGAAAGGACTCTCTGAATATTCAATGTCCGTTAGTTTTGATACATGGGGCAAAAGATGATTGCGTTCCCGTCGAAACGACCTTTAAAATCATGGATGCCGCAAAAACAGAAAAGGTAAAAGCAATTATATTGAAAAATAGCGGGCATCGTTTGTCGGAACCAAACGAATTGCTTGTTTTGGAACAAGAATTGAACAATTTTATTTAAGCGGCAGACCGTTATTTATAAACAGGATCCATACGCAAACGAACGCGGCGGTTGCGGCGCTGATTGTGAGCAATCGGCTCGCCGGAAGCGTCTCTGTTCGGGTAGCGCGGCTGGATATCCGCCAAACCGACGGCACGTAATCTGGTGGGATCAATACCGTTTTGAATTAAAAAGCGGGTAACGGCGGAAGCTCTGGCTGACGACAACTCCCAATTGGAAGGAAACTGCGGAGTGTTGATCGGACTGTCATCCGTATGTCCTTGAACTTCAAAACGAAAGATTTTATATCGCGTTGCATTAAGCGTTGAAACCAAACGACGCAACAAGTCGGATCGTAGCCATGTCGTTCTGTG
>JAZNBT010000081.1:0-24982 GCA_045587165.1 Alphaproteobacteria bacterium
TAACATATATTTTTAAAAATGAAATACTTAAAACAACAAATTGGGGGATTTTTTACGCCGAATATAAAAAACGTTATCTTTTTATATCATAGATAATCGGAAAAAAACAGATAATCAACAGACGATTAAAAAGCTTTTGCCTTTTATATTTTTGTTAACCTTTTTATGATTGGATAAGATTATGTATAAAGTCTTGTTCGTATGCACCGGAAACATATGCCGTTCTCCAACGGCCGAGGGCGTGTTCAGACAAAAGGTTGAACTCGCGGGTTTGGGGGACGTTATTTCGGCGGATTCGGCAGGAATCAGCGGTTGGCATGCCGGCAGTGCGCCGGACGCAAGGGCCGTTGATACAGCCTTGAATAACGGTGTGGATATCTTATCCCTTCGCGCAAGGAAGGTTGTTCGGGACGATTTTAAGGATTTCGATCTGATAATCGCTCTGGATTCAACGCATTTGGAGGCTCTCGAAGAAATGCGTCCGGGCTTTAGTCCGGATCATGACAGGGCGGAGCTTGAATTGATGATGCGTTTTGCGCCACAATACGGGATTAAAGATGTTCCAGACCCTTATTACGGGGGAAAAGAAGGCTTTCAAAACGTGTTCGATATGATAGAATCGGCATGTGAAGGTCTTTTGAATCATATACGGGAAGAACGTTATGCAGGTTGAAAATAATCCGTTATCCGCTCAGATTACGCGTATCGTTGAATCTTCGACGGGTAAGTTGGTCGTGTCTGCCGCAACGTTGGCCGGCGGTTTTGCCGATGCCAAACACGTCGTTTTGTCGGACGGTTCGCAGGTCGTCGTTAAATTATCCAAAGACGCGTCGGGTGATTTGGCGATAGAAGGCGCCACAATGGACTATTTGAAAACGCATACGCAGTTGCCGATGCCCGAATTATATTATTCGGGGCAGGACGCTTTGGTGCATGAATATATCGTCGCCGACGGAACGTTGAGCGTCGATTCGGAACCCGAAGCGGCGGAACATTTGGCAAAACTGCATGCCGTTTCATCGGATTTTTTCGGTTTTGAGTATGATACTCTGCGCGGCGGCGTTAAACAGCCGAATCCGAAAACGGAAAAATGGGTGCCCTTTTTTACGCAGTATCGATTGCTGTATATGGCGCGTCAAGCGTTGGATTCAGGTAATTTGCCCATTGAAATGATGTCCAGAATCGAGAAGTTTTCCGAAAAAACGGAAGCTTATTTGGACGAACCGCCGAAACCGTCGTTGTTGCATGGTGATATCGGTTCCAGTACGGTTTTGTGCCATCACGGTAAAATTAAATCTTTCGTTGATCCGGCGATTTATTTCGGGGACAGCGAATTTGAATTTGTTTTTGCTTCGGAACAGCCGACTTTAAGCAAGCTGTTCTTTGATAAATACAATGAATTACGTCCGTTTCGTTCGGGCTTTTTTGAATATCGGCAAAGCATCTACAACTTGTATCCGATGTTGTTAAACGTCAGGCTTTTTGGCGGGGAATGTTTGCCCCGGATAGACGCCGTTTTGTCGCGTTTCGGTTTTTAATCAATGAAACCTGTTGACATCAAAGAATTTTTTGCCCGTTTAAAGCAGGCGGATCCGGAACCGAAATGCGAATTGGATTTTATTTCGCCGTATACGTTGTTGGTCGCAATTGTTTTATCGGCTCAAACAACGGATAAGAATGTCAACAAAGCGACCCCTGCTTTGTTTGAAGTTGCTCCCACGCCTGAAAAAATGTTGGCGTTGGGTGAAGAAAAGTTGAAAGAATATATCCGCTCTATCGGTTTGTTTAACGGTAAAGCCAAAAACATCATCGCTTTATCCAAGGATTTGATCGAAAAATATAACGGCGATATACCCAAAAACGTTGATGAGTTGCAAAAACTGGCGGGAGTCGGTCGCAAAACGGCAAACGTTTTTTTAAATACGATGTACGGTATGCCGACATTCGGCGTGGATACGCACGTTTTAAGATTAGGGAACAGAATCGGAATCGCACCGGGAAAAACGCCGTTGGAAGTTGAAAAAAGCCTTGCCAAGGCAGTAACGGGCATTATTCCGGACGATGATTTGAAACACGTTTCGCATTGGTTGGTGTTGCACGGACGATATGTTTGTACGGCCAAAAAGCCGCAGTGCAATCAATGTCAGGTCGCGGATTTATGTTCTAAAAACGGAGTTGTCTGATTATCGTTCTGTCAGACGTTTGTTTTTGAATTCTCGTATAATGACGGCATTTGACAAAAAGCTTTTTCGCTGAACGGTATGCATTGTAAGCTCTTGCTGAAGATTTGGCCTTTTGTGGTTTGCTGATGCCGTCATGGTTTCAGCCATCAGTTTTGCAATCCTGTCTTTTTTTTCTTTTTTTGTTTTTTTCGATTCTTCTTTTTGAGCAAAGGCTTGTCGCTCGATTTTTTTCAGCGTTTTTTCCATATTTGTTATATTGCGTTGATTCGGCGGCGGTAAAAAGTCATTGATTTCGCGTGCTAAAGTGTCTGAGGAAAATCGAATAGTCCCTTCTTTTCCAACGTTTCGAGCGTGCCTGTCAAAAATCAGATCCGCAGCTTTGTTTTTGGATGAACAAATGGCCTTATGGCGTTTTATTTCGTTTTTCAATTCATTTTGAATGTCTTTCGGTAAATCCTGCAGCGAAAAAGAGCGCTGTCTTTCTTTTTGTAAATCTGTCAGTTTTTCGTTTTCTTTATTCGCGTGCAATCCTAATCGGTCGGTCAATTTTTTTATTTTTTCCTGTTCTTCTGTTAACGGATTTCCGTTTTTCTGAGATTGTTCGATTTCGGTTAAAATCAACCGCAAACGATTAAAATATTTTTCTTTTGCTTTTTCACGATCATTTTGCAGTATGCGTTGTAAACGATTGTTGTTTTCTTTTTTCTGTTGTCTGATGGATTCTTGTAAATCAAAGAAAGAAAGAATTAAGGATGAAGATGTGGCCGTCGGATCTTTGACCGGTTTAGATATTTTTGGTAAGATACCGCCGACTTTTAACTTGGCGGGCTCTGCCGTTCTGCTTAAAGTTTGTTTTTGTTTCGCTCGCAGCGGAACGCCGCATTTTTTACATGCTTTGAACAATAAAACTTTCATTGCATGAGGCAAACTTGCGGCAACAGCTGCAAATCCGTATAAACGTACCGCTTGCAACAGAGAAATGAGCTTGCCGATATTGATCTGTTTTTTCGGTATCATTTTTTGAAAAACGGCACGGCAATCGCCGGAATCCATGATTTTTTTGCCGTTAAGCAAATTAATTTGAACCGTTTTTCTGCCGTTGTTATCTGTTATGATTTTTACCGAAGAAATTTGTCCGTCGGGATGTCTTTTTCTAAAACGACTGAGCGTTTTTTCCTGAAATTTTTGAAGACGTTCCCATGCGTTTTTTAAACGGTTTATATCTTTTTCAGAAGACCGGTCTTCTTTTTTTTGAAAATCCGTATAGATTTGTTCAGTTTTTTGCACTGTTATTTTTCCTATGATTAAGCAGAAAAAAGAACGCCCGATCGTCGGGCGTTCTTTGAAAAAATGAAAATTAATTACGAATTACCTTGATTTCCCCGAGAAACCATCAAAGCCATTTTTTGCTGATTCGCAACAGCTTGGTTTGTTCTGGCTTCGATACCGACAGCCTGATTCTTTGCTTCTCCTGCCAACTGTAACTGCGTGGAAATACTCGGTGCTTCAGCAATTGCAGCTGTAGCCTGTTGCGCTTTTTTCGGATTGTATACAGCCAATGCTGTCGTCGTTTCCTGTGCTACGGCGTCCATCTTATTCTGAATTTCCGGTGTGACAACAGCAGGCAGATTCGGCGTTTCCGTATTGCTGTTTTCAGCCGAGTTTGGCGTTACAACGGCAGGCAGTGCCGTAGTTCTTTCGACTTCCGGACCGTCTTGTTCAGTTGTCTGCGTCGGTGTCGCATCGGTTACTTCCGGACCGTCTTGTTCAGTTGTCTGCGTCGGTGTCGGATCGGTTGCTTCCGGACCGTCATGAACCTCTTCTTCCTGTCTTTCTTTTACAGGTATATATTGAAGCCCTCTGTCTTTTAAAGAATCCATGAAATCTCTACCGACTTCTTCGGGTTCTTTAATTCCTGCCTCTTTACGTCTTGCTTCAATTTTATCAAAACGCCTGTCAAGATCCGCAGCGTGTTTACGATCGGGGGCATGCATCTTTGCTAATTCATCCCCTTTCTTTTCCAGTTCAGCTGACGGTGTATAGCCGACAACTCTCATTCCCATGGCTCTCATCGCCAGGTACATCTGTTCCTGGTATTCTTTCGGACCTTCCAATGTTGCGGATGTCCAACCTTTTTCCATACCCAAACGGACAGCTGACATACAATCTTCAAAAGTGAGCTGCGGCTTTTTTTGACCGTCTGCTGTGACGATGGTGTCATAATGTATGTCAACCTGATTCGGCCGGTTGTAAAGTCTGGTTCCGTTTTCCAATTCCATTTTGACATACGGATTTTTTTCGTCTTCGCTTATTTCAAGAGTATTCCATTTTAACGGTTTAAATGGAGTGGGACGTTCGATTTCCGTATCTTCCAACAACGTATATCTATTCTTGAATGCGGTATTTTGCATTTGAGCCAACAGATCGTCCAAATTTTCCTGTTTGGGCGGATCTATTTCATCTGCCGGAGGTTCATGTTCCCGTATGGTGTTTCCTGCCGAAAAGCCGAAGGTTCCTTGCAATCCTTCGTTTTCGGCGACGGGGGTTGCCGGACCTGCGGGGCCTTCTTCTTCCTGTCCTTCGTTTTCTGCGACGGGAGTTGTCGGAACTTCTTCGTATTCCGCTTCATCCACATTATTTACAGCGTCCAAGGTCATCGTTTCGGCATTTGATTCCCGTCTGGCGGCTTCCTGAGCCATTTCTACGACAGTTCTGTCTCTGAGATTTGATAAATTGGTAATTACTTGCGAATCCATATTCTGACTTTTTGCACGATCAACAAGCTGATCCAAAAATTCGGAAGCATGCTGGACGGATTCGGTATAAGACATACCGCCGGCTTGATATTCTGCAAGCAACTTGCTTACGTTTATGAGATATTCTTCACCTTTTTCTTTCGAGGGATTCATTGCAAGTTCAGACATGGAGAGCGCGACATTCATTTCTTGTTCGCTGAGCTGCATCGGTTCTTCCTGCACTTTTTCCGGAGAGAGGTTTTCTCTGACGGCGGGCATCAATGTTTCCGTTTGTTCCAACTGCGTTTCCTGATTCCGAACGGCAGGCATTAACGTTTCGGGTTCTTGCTGCATTTCCTGCCCTTGTCCTTGAACGGCAGGCAATGTTGTATTTTCTGCATCTTGAGTATTTTCAGCCATATTTTCTTTCCCCTCTTTCTTTTTCATTACGTCATAATAACCTGCAACCTGATCTGAAGCCTTGTCGACCCAGTTTGTCATTGTGGTTACTTTTCCGGCTGCGAATTTATTGTCGTCTGCCGAAATTTCGGAATTGACATCATTTAACACCGTATTAATCGTTTCTTTCATTTCCTGCGGCGTCATACCTTTTGCCAGACAATCCTGCATCATCAGATCAAGATTGGCATAAAAAGATTTTTTATTTGCGTTGTTTTTTTCGGCGCCGCTCTGTGTTGCATAAGCAACGGCACTGTCTCGGAATTTTTCCGTCGGCGATCG
The DNA here is from genome assembly GCA_045587165.1 of Alphaproteobacteria bacterium. Classification (GTDB taxonomy): domain Bacteria; phylum Pseudomonadota; class Alphaproteobacteria; order CAAGCB01; family CAG-977; genus UBA11549. Next base: position 5,660 of record JAZNBT010000081.1, read on the forward strand.
TGTGTCTTCAATATTTGCAGGCGTTACGCTTCCGTTGACGGTGTCATAATAACGCGCAACACGATCCATCGCTGCTGCTGCCCATTTCTGCATGGTCGTAATTTTACCGTCGCCGAATTGATTGCTTTCAGCCAACCCTTCGTCGCGTAGGTCGTTCAAAAGCCGCGTAATATCTTGTCGAACTTCGTCGGGTGTTTTCCCTGCCGTCAAGCCTTCTTTTATAAAACCGTCCAGATTCGCATAAAAAGATTCCTTATTCTGCGCATTATTACCATTGCCGCCTTGCGCCGCATAAGTCGCCGCTGTTTCCTTAAATTGCTTCTGAGCCGGATTTTCAGATGAATTGTCAGCCATGCCCCCCTCTTTTCAACTTAATTTTTTCTTATCGTAACATACTTTTTTTAGAAAATATATGACAAAATTTTGAAAAAATTTTTCACATTTGTTTGGAAAAGTCAGGGAGTTTATCCGAATTTGACAAAAAAACCGCGTTTGTGAAAACGCGGTTTTTGTTGGTTTTGTTAAAATGTTATTTTTCCAAAACTTTTACGCCCGGCAAAACTTTGCCTTCCATCCATTCGAGGAAAGCGCCGCCTGCTGCGGACAGATAAGACAATTTAGCGGCTACGCCCGCTTTCTTTAATGCGGAAACCGTGTCACCGCCGCCGCCGATGGACTTCAAGCCTTTAGCCGTCAAGTCGGCAACTTCTTCTGCGATGGCGAAGGTTGCTTTGTTGAAGGGTTTGATTTCGAAAGCGCCGACAGGGCCGTTCCAAATCACCGTTTTGCATTCAGCCAGCTTTTTGTTGACTTCTTCGACGGATTTCGGACCGATGTCCAAAATCATCATGTCAGCCGGAACAGCGTTTACGTCAACGGTTTCGTTTTCGGCATTTTCAGCGAATTCCTTGGCAACGACGACATCAACCGGCAGGATGATTTCGCAGTTTGCGGCTTCCGCTTTTTTCATGATTTCGCGAGCCGTGTCGGCCATGTCTTTTTCGCACAGGGAGTTGCCGATATCAACGCCTTTGGCAAACAAGAACGTATTTGCCATACCGCCGCCGATGACCAGCTTGTCCACTTTAGCGACCAGATTGCCCAGTAAATCCAATTTCGTGGATACTTTGGCTCCGCCTACGATAGCGGCAACCGGACGAACGGGGTTGCCCAAAGCGGCGTCCAAAGCTTCCAATTCAGCCTGCATTAACAGACCGGCGGCATTCGGTTTCAACTTGGCCATGCCTTCCGTGGAAGCGTGAGCGCGGTGAGCGCAAGAGAACGCGTCGTTGACATAGATATCGACATCTTTTGCCAATTTAGCAGCGAAATCGGCGTCATTCTTTTCTTCCTGAGCATAGAAGCGCAGGTTTTCCAACATGATAACGTCGCCGTCTTTCATTTCTTTGATGGCGGCTTCGACTTTGTCGCCGATGCAATCGTCAACGAAAACGACTTTTTGGCCCAAAGCTTTTTCGACGTCGGCTACGATCTGTCCCAGAGACATTTCAGGAACAACCTGACCTTTGGGGCGGCCGAAATGAGAAGCGATGACAACTTTGGCGCCTTTGTCCGTCAAGGCTTTTACTGTCGGAACAAAACGGTCGATACGGGTTGTGTCCGTAACTTTTCCGTCTTTAAAGGGAACGTTCAAGTCTGCGCGGACGAAAACGACTTTGCCGGCAGCGTCCAAATCTTTGATTGTATTGAAGTTAGACATTTATATTTTCCTTTGTGTTGGGGTAAAAAGAAACGGCTCCCTCCTTTGAGGGAGGAAGCCGCCTTATTGTTCAAATCCTTAGAGGAACTTCGCCATAGCGACAGCGGTGTCGGACATACGGTTGGAGAAGCCCCATTCGTTGTCGTACCAGCTCAAGATGCGCAAGAAGTTGCCGTCGATGACTTTCGTCTGGTCGGCGTGGAAAATCGAGCTGTAGCTTGTGTGCGTGAAGTCGATGGAAACCAACGGCAGATCGTTGTAGCCCAAAATGCCTTTCAAGCGAGCGGATTCGGAAGCTTCTTTAATCGCGGCATTGACTTCTTCTTCCGTCGTGTTCTTTTCCAAAACGACTTTCAGGTCGACAACGGATACGTCCGGAGTCGGAACGCGGATGGCGGAACCCTGCAACTTACCGGCCAATTCCGGCAGAACCAAACCGACGGCTTTTGCAGCACCGGTCGTTGTCGGAATCATGGACATGGCAGCAGCACGAGCGCGGTACAAGTCTCTGTGCAACGTGTCAACCGTGCGCTGGTCACCCGTGTAGGAGTGAATCGTGGTCATGTAACCGCGAACGATACCGAATTTGTCGTTGATGACTTTGGCAACCGGAGACAAGCAGTTCGTCGTGCAGGAACCGTTGGAAACGATTAAATCGTCAGCGGTCAATGTATCGTCGTTAACGCCGTATACGATTGTTTTGTCTGCACCTTTGGACGGAGCGGAAACCAATACGCGCTTTGCACCGGCATTCAGATGGACTTTCGCTTTTTCGGCATCCGTGAAGATACCCGTGCATTCATAAACGATATCTACATCCAATTCTTTCCAAGGCAAATTGTTGGGATCGCGTTCGGCCAAAACTTTAACGGTTTTTCCGTTGACCGTGATCGAATTGTCCGTAGCGGAAACTTCACCGGGGAAGCGGCCGTGAACGGAATCATACTGCAATAAATGAGCGTTAGCTTTCGGGGAACCCAAGTCGTTAATCGCAACGACTTCAACATCCGTGCGGCCGGATTCTGCCAAAGCACGATAAGCCAAACGGCCGATACGGCCAAAACCATTGATCGCAACGCGAACTGCCATGTATTTTCTCCTTAAATAACAAAAATGTTTTTTTAATGACGCCCCCTTTGATCGGTGAGCGGATTAAACTTTAAAAGCACTGTTATATTTGCCACAAATTGAAAAAAAAAGAAAGTCTTTCCTTCGGATTAAATGAGATTTGTCGTAATTTTTTATAACCCTTTGTTTTATTTCGTAAAATTTGTAAGAATCTGGGTGTATTGTTCAGGATGCGGATGATTTTCTTTTTTATACATGTTAAAATGTTCAAAATATATGTCTTCAAGCCAAGGAGGAGAACATGAATATAAAGCCTCATTTTTATTTTTCCGTTTTGTTTTTAACCGCCGGATGCGCTTTGACACATTACGACAGTTTGGATCAAACAAAAGAAACCGATATTGCAATAGCCTCCAATATTCCTGCCGAACTTTGGATCGGCGGACAGAAAGTTCAGGATTTAAAAAAAGAACATCTGTTAAAACAGACGGGATTAGACATCATTACATTAAAAGCTTCGGGATATCATGATGCAAAGGTGATTGTTTATCGATCCGCGGCGGTAAAGAAAAATGTTTCTTCTCATCAAAGTTCTGTTTCATGGACGGCGGAAAAAATGGGCGATATCAGTTCCGATTTGTCGGATTTAGGCGGAGACGCAATGACAAGCAGTCCGACCTCGACAGTTATGCTGCCGGTCAATTTGGTCAAGCTTGTTTTCAATGTCGCCGCTTTGCCTTTCAGTTTTACGACGGATTTCAATCCGTTCGGATACTATCTGGCGTATGATAAAAACCAATTTTATGTTGAAATGTTACCTTTAAAAGCATCGGAAATATCCGTCCGGAATGCCTTTAAAATGCAGATTAAAGTTTTTGTTTTGAAAACATATCCCGAATTGGCAAAAGGTAATTCGGAATATATCGCGGCATTGTCACGATTTTCGGGTATAACACAAGAAGATATAAAAACCGTTTTATCCGGTGTGCAAACTCCGGCCGAAGCCGCTGATGCGATCGCCGAAAAAATGGCGACGGTTTACGGCGAATAATCAGACCGAAGCAAATGCGACATTTAAAGCATCTTTTTCTTCTTCGGATAAAAAGATTGATTGCGCCTGAAAATAAGGCAGCAATGTTTCTTCTGTTTGAGATTTAACCAATACGCCGACATTCTCTTTTGTAAACAGCCATGCCAATGCAATTTGCTGGGGTGTCGCATTTTTGATTTCGGCGATTCTTCGCAAAACACTGTTGTTGTAAGCCGAAGGATAATCGTCTGACGGAGCATAGGCAATCAGAGGGATTTTCTTTTTTTGGCAAAAGGGAAGCAACTCCTTTTCCGCTTGTCGATGAGCCAGATTGAAATAGGCCTGATTCATTTCGGTTTCCGCCGCTTCGTTTAAATCAAACCATTCCTCTAAATCGTTCAAGTCAAAATGAGAAACTCCGAATGCCCGTATTTTTCCGTCATTTTTCAAATCCGTAAACGCTTCCAATACTTCTTCGTACGAACCGCAGCGAGAAACTCCCCAATGCAGCAGATACATGTCCAGATAATCCGTTTGAAGGCGCTCAAGACTTTTGTCGCATGCTTCGATAACTTTTTCATACGTGGCGAATTCAGGTGAAACTTTAGATGTTAAAAAAACATCTTTACGGCAATCGGAAACTGCGGCTCCCAGAACTTCTTCCGCGCCGCCGTTGCCGTACATTTCCGCCGTGTCAAAAACGCGGTATCCTATTTCCAAGGCCTGGCGAATTAAAGCGGTTTCTTTGAAATATGCGCCGGCGTCTTCGCCAAAGTACCACATGCCCAATCCCAAAGCGGGAATGATGCGTCCGGATGGCAGGATAATAGTTTTGTTTTTCTGCGTTGTTTTCATTTGTTTAATGCTAAAACGATTAAAAAAGAAGAACAATATGAAATTAAGATAAAAGAAAATAAAAAAACGGAGAATAAATCTCCGTTTTTTTTATAAAATCAAGCCGTTCTAACGACCTTGCCGTTTAGAATTCAAAGCTGCGTCCAAGACAGTTTTTTTCGGTTCAACTTTGAAGTTTTTCAGGTTTAACGGTGACGTCCGTTCCGCTTTTTTCAAGCTGGCTGCGTATTTTTTCATTGATTCGAACGTACGCATGTCTTTTGCTTTTAAGGCTGAAGCCGTTTGCGGATTGCCCGTAAACGTTTCTACCAGATATTTGTGCGTTTCGGCGACTTCTTGGAATAAAGCCGCAGCCGTGTTTTTATCCATGGTTCCCATGTTCATCTGGTATTGTCCCAAAGCGGCCGTCGGTTTCTGTTTGGCTTTTTGATCAATCAATTGAGCCAAGACCGGATCAGATGAAACCTTTGCCCAAGTTTCTTTATCTGAACGAATGGCAAAAGCGGCAATCTGCGTTTCTTTTTCCGCTAACAAAGCTTTTTTGAAATCTCTGCTTTCGGAACGCATGGCGTCCAATTGTTCTTGCGGGCTTGCGTTGACGGTATCGCGGTTGTACGCTTTGATCAGCGCGTTGCTCATGGAAGTGGCTACACGCAATTCGTTTTTAATGAAGTGAACAATTGCGGCGTCTCCGGAAACTTCCGTCGTTGATTTAATATCATCCAACTGCTTTTTGATGCTTTTGTTTGCTTTCAAAATAGCTTCGACATTTGGAGCCTGTTCGATGACTGCATCGACAACTTTCAGTTTCGTTCCGGCGAATAAATCTTTTTTGCCGTGATCTTTCTTGCCGGTTGTACGCAGTTTTTCTTTTTCTTTTCCTAAAACTTCGTGCATTTCCTGACGGGAAGTCGTGCCTTCCAACTTGTCCAGCAATTCGGACTGATACTGCGCTACGCTTAAACGGGTCATCATTTCCATTTGCTTGCGCGTTGTCTGCTGTTTGACCAACTTTTCTTTCAATGCCGGTGAGAAATTCTGTTCCGGAGCTGGCAAACCTAAGCCTGCGGAAAGCTGAGCCGCTTCCATATAGGCGTCTAATTCGCGCTGTGTTTCGTATTCTTCCTCCAGCTTTTTGTTGCTGATCGGCATATTGTCGCGAGACTGCTGACAACGTTGCATCATCTGCTGATATTTCGGATGATTTTTGTCGCCGTTCGCCAACGCAATAGACATTTCGGCCATTTCCTGACGGGTTAAACCGTATGTTTCAGACATAATCTGAGCCTGTTTGATAACTTCCAAATCAGACATTTTCTGCAAAGAGCCGTCGGCTAAGTGTTCCTGAGCCCATTTGACGGTGGCGTCAATAACGTCCGTTGTGTGATAGGCTAACGGAGAACCCAACTTTTTAACGGTATCGGCAACCTGTCTGTCGGCCATCAGCTGCTTGAAAGTGTTTTCGTATTCCGGATCGTTCGGATTCTGAGCGTGCGATTTTGCTTCGGCTTCGCGCAGTTTTTTCATGAAATCCGTATCGTATTTGGTGTCTTCCAAACGGCGGTCGACGCAAATACGCAGATATTCAATGCGGCAATCACCCCACAATTCGGCGCATTTTGTCGTGCCGAAATCGCGAGCTAATTGCAGAACGGCATGGGCGTCGGCAATACATTCCGTGCGGTGTCTGCACATAACGTTGTCCAATTCCGTTTCCACGATTTTTTCAACGGAATTGTAAGCGGAAGCGTAGTTGTGATCCGTGGCGTGTCCCAATTCGTGATACAGAACCAAACGGCGGAATTCATCATATGTGATGCCTTCTTTTACACGGCGTTCTTCAGCGCCGACGACCATATCCAGAACATTGGCGGTCATGGCGTCGGGGTTGTCACCGACAACCAGATTGACATTGCCCAATCCGGCCAGATTTTCAAAAGTCGGCGCAACGGCGGCTCGCATGGAAAACGGATTGCGATCCGTTATGCCCGCCTCGGAAACGGATTTCAGAATTTCTTCCTGCGTCAGAAATGTCTGATTGTTGCCGGCGGCGGCTTTTTGCAATTTTTCTTCGACATGCAGATACAAAGACTTGCCCAAGCTGCGATCGTCTTCCTGATCCAACAGATAACGCCCCTGAACGGCGTCGGGATCAATGATAAACAATGTAACGCCCGGCATTACGGTACGGAAACGTTTTTCCATGGATTCGAAGAATTTATGAGCTTCCGTGTCCAAAGCCGGCGCTTCGGCCTGTTCTTCGGATGTTTTGACGTACAGCTTGTCAGCTGTTTCGCTCATGTTAATAAATGTTGTTTTTCCCTGTGGCAACAAATTAAAAAAAGGACGATCCTGCAAATGATCGGGACGATCCAATCCGCTTTCAAAAACCGATATCTTGCCGGCTTTCATAAAAGCGTCAAGCAAAGACGTTTGAGCCTGTGTTTCTTTGTTTTCTTCAGCCATAACGATTCCTAACATGTCTATGACAAAAATTCATACTATGCTTGCATATTGTGACAAATCGGCGGGAATGTCAATTGTTTTTTGGACAAATAAGTGTTTTTTTTCTGAAATTATTTTCTTCCTTTCCCTTGTTTTAAGCCGAATATATGTTTTTTTAGTTTTAACAAAAAATAAATGATTTTTGGCGACAGCCCTCTTCTTTATGTCAAGAAAGCTATCTTTGTCGTCAAGGGGTGTTTGTTTAAAGTTGTCTTGGTTATTATGGCTGGAGGATATGCAAATGGCCGGACAAGAACTGAAGAATGAAGAAATCTTATTTTATGACATTATAAAGTGGTTGATATTGGCAAGTGTCTGCGGCGTTATTGTCGGCGGTGTCGTCGGAATGTTTTTAATCGTACTGTTTACCGGTATAGATTTTATTTATAATTTGCCTGCATGGAAATATGTTTTGATTCCGGTCGGACTTCTGGTCAGTTTGTATTCGATTAAAATTTTAGCTCCCGAAGCCGTAGGACACGGGACGGATAAAGTCATTTCGGCAATTCATTACAAAGGCGCCGAGATTCCTTTTAATGTTGTTCCGGTTAAAATTCTTTCGACGATTTTTACGTTGGTTCCAGGAGCCGTTGTCGGGACGGAAGGGCCTAGCGTGCAAATCGGAGCCGGATTGATGTCGGAACTGTCGCGTTTGTTAAAATTGACGCTGAAAGAGCGTAAAAAGTTGGTCATTTGCGGTGTCGCTGCGGCATTGTCTGCCGTTTTCGGCGCTCCTGTCGCCGGTGCCGTATTCGGTGTCGAAGTTTTGTTTGTCGGTGAAATCTTCTATCCCGTGCTGCTGCCCGCTTTGATCAGCGGTGTCGTCGCATATATGGTTTGTTTGCGGTTGGGTGTGCCGTATTATACCCCTGTTCCCGTTATTCCCGATTTAAATATGTCCGTCTTGGCGTGGTGTGTCGCCGCGGCTGTTTTTTTCGGGCTGGTTTGTATTTTTCATATTGAGTTTTCAAATTTTATTGCTCGTTTCTTTAAAAAATTACGGCTTCCGGATTGGGAAAAAAGCTTGATTTCTTCTTTGTTGATTTTATTGGTGGTTTCTTTTTCGGGCGAAACGTTTTTGGGAATGGGAGAAAAAGGGTTAAATCAGGTTTTATCGGGTTCGGCATTGATTTGGTACGCTTTGATTTTAAAATCTTTTTTGTTGTCCGTGACGTTGGCGGGCGGAGGATCCGGCGGCGTTCTGACTCCGACTTTTTATATCGGCGCCGCGGCCGGAAGCGTGTTTGCGACAATATTCGGATTGGATGTCGCTTTTTGCGGGGCGCTCGGATTCGTCGGGTGTGTCGCCGGTGCCGTGAATACGCCGATTGCCGCGACGTTCTTGGCTATGGAATTGTTCGGGGCTCAAATCGCGCCTTTCGCCGGTACGGTTTGTGTTGTCAGTTATATGATTTCTGGTTCCAGAAGTTTATATCCGACGCAGATTTTGGTTCGACCGAAGTCCGATGATTTCGTTTTAGCTGATCCGCAAGATAAAAAGAGTTGGGAAATCAAGCCGATTGAAACAAGCGGAAAAAAATAAAAAACTGGAGATAAGAAGAAAAAAAATTTATTCTTTTAAGAAATTAAAACGGAGATCGGATAATGCTTTATCTTTTTCGGCGTGCCGCCGCTCGCTTTGTTGATTATTTGTTATGGGGAATGTTGGCTGTCGCCGTTTTAGGCGAAAAAACGGGAGATGTTCATTCGCCGTCATTGTTTTTTTATATCTTTTTCTGGGGATACGTTTTTGTTGAAGCGTTATCGATTTCCATGTTTGCGACAACCGTCGGCAAGCGTCTTCTCGGTATCCGTATATATGGCCTTGACGGTAAAAATTTGAAGTTTTTTCCTTCACTGAAACGGGCTTTTCTTGTTTTCGGTGCCGGAATGGGTTTCTTTTTGCCATATGTTTCTCTGATTTTACCGTTATATGCTTTATATCGTTTGGCAAAAAATAGAAATGTTTTTTGGGATATGGTTTCTTCTTCAACAGCCGAGGCGGTTAAAACGACTTGGTCGGATAAAGTGCTGTTGATCGCTTTTATCCTGTTTTTATTGACGGGATATTTTTTAACCGTCCGGACTGCTTTTATCCACCGTGCTCCCGATTATGCTGCGATAGAGGACGGAGCCTTAACGGTTTATTTTGATGAAATCAGACCGCTGATGGTTCAGGCATTGTCCGAAGAATCCGTTTTGTCTCCGGCGGCAGCGATTCAAACCGGCCGTTCTTTGGAACAAGTTCAAAAATTGCTGCAGTATCAAATGGAAGAACTCGTTTTAATCAAAGATCAATTACAGCAAAGAATTGATAAAATGCCTATTGAGGAACTCAGACAGCTTCGTCAAGATCAACTGAATGAGGTTGTTTTTAAAGTGAACAGTTTCTTGTTTGCCGAGAGCATGCGGGTCAGTCTGTTTGAAAATATTTTGACGTTTTTCAAATCTGCGGAAAAAAATAAATACACCGTCGTTAACGGTCGTCCCGTCTTTCAGGATCCGGAACTTGCACGGCAATATGATAATTTTATGATACAGTTGCAGTCGTTTTTTTCCGTTCCTCTGCCTTAGGCCGCCTGTCGGGCGTTGTCGGCCGCTTTTTCCTTTTCGGTTTTGCGATAATACTTGTCTAAAACAAAAATTTTCAGAACGGCGCCGATGACGGAAATAATCAATCCCCAACGCAGATCAATGTTTATTGCGGTTAATACGGCGCATATCAGCATGGCGGAAACGGCTCCGACATCCCAACCCAATTCCGTATAATAAGTAAAATAAAGCGGATGATTGGCTTTTTTAGTGGCGTTGTAGACGGCCGTCATCAATCCCGTCATTGAAAAACAATATGCGATTGCCGCAAAAAAGTCGCAGGCGATAATGACGGGAACCGTATAGGCGAAAAATCCGCGAACGGATAAAACGACAATATGCAGACCATAGCCGATATAGCAGATTAACCGTCCTTTGCCTTTGTCGATCATTTTTCCGAAAATCATGCTGCCCATCGCACGGAAAAAAGCCGCCAAAGCTAAAATAAAGCCGAAATTGTCGAATTTTTCGCTCAAAATCATAAAAACGATCAACGGCCAAATCGCGCCGGCTTGATAAAACAACCCGTCACCGATAAAAACGATGAAACCGAACGGATCAATCTTCTTTTTTTCTTCTTTGGTCGGGCGTTTCGGCAGAGGTAAAGCAGGCGTTTTTAACAAAGGCAGAATAGCGATCAACGTTAAAATGAACGGCATCATAAACGCGTAAAAAGCATTGAAGGATAACAACACGCCGCCGACCGCAGGACCGATGACGGCGACGACTGTCGCAATCGCATCACGGATGCCGACGCAAGCCCCTCTGTCTTCCGTTTCACCGATCGAAGCGAAATAATTATGGTACGGTACCCAGTATAAAACGTCCGCCAAACCCGAAATCAGCATGAACGGGATTAAGTGCCATGTCAATCCGTTGATAGGCAGCATTGCCGGATATCTACAGGCAAAGACGGCGGTGCCGAGCATCAGGGTAAAATGGACGCCTTTTTTTAAACAGAAATACATGGCAGCCGGTCGGGTCAGCGTACGTACGAACAGCATGCCTGCATAAACCGTAAAAGCCAAAGGCAAAGACAGGCCTTGTTTGTACAGATAGGCCAGCGTAAACATGGAACACATTTCCCACCCCATGGCACGCAGCCCGTAATGGGTGTTGAGAAAGTTCAGATCTTTGTTCGAAAAAAAAGACATCGGCGTAAGTTTCTATAAGGAAAGGGTTTTTAATGCGGCTCTAAAGTCCTGAGATAAGTCTTCTCTGTCAAGGGCATATTCGACATTAGCCATTAAAAAACCGATTTTATTGCCGCAATCGAATCTCTTTCCTTCAAATCGCATACCGTGAAACGGGACTCGGTTCAGCGTTTCAGCCATGGCATCCGTTAATTGGATTTCCCCTTTAGCTCCTGTTTTTTGCTTATCCAGTTCCGTGAATATTTCGGGTGATAAAATATAACGTCCCATAATGGCGCAGCGCGACGGCGCTTTACTGGCTTCCGGTTTTTCGATCATACCGTTGACTTTGACCAGTTTGCCGTCGTCCGACGCCAGGCTGAGAATGCCGTAACGAGACGTTTGATTTTCAGGGACGTCCTCGATTGCGACCAGATTGCCCGCTGTTTTAGGGTATTCGTCCACCATTTGTTTCAGGCAAGGCGTCTTACAGTGGAACAAGTCGTCCGGCAGCAATACGGCAAAAGGTTCATCGCCGACCAAGTCGCGCGCGCACCAGACGGCATGCCCCAATCCTTTGGGTTCGCTTTGGCGTATATAAGAAATTTTTCCCGATTCGAGCGTGCAGTCTTTTAAAAAATTCAGCAGATCCGTTTTTCCGTCTTTTTGTAACAGCTGTTCTAAGTTGACGTTGGAATCGAAATGGTCCTCGATTGCCGTTTTGCCGTGTCCGGTCACGAAAATAAAATGTTCTATGCCGGCCGCCGAAGCTTCTTCCACGGCATATTGGATTAAAGGTTTGTCAACGACAGGAAGCATTTCCTTCGGCATTGCTTTTGTCGCCGGCAGGAATCTGGTTCCTAATCCGCCGACGGGAAATACGGCTTTACGAATACGGACGGTCATGGCAGCTCCTTGATAAAAAAACAAAATATCCTTTATTTTTGTTTTACCCTATTCTTTAAGATAAAGAAAATACAAAAATGATTTGACAACAGCTTTAGAGATTGCCAATTTAAGCGTGGTAAAAAATACCGAAACGTATATATGTTCCTATCAAGGAAAAGTAAAAAAACAGCTGAAAAAATCGAAATAACCAGGAGTTATTACCGTGAATTTTGTTTTCATTTCTCCGCATTTCCCGACACACTACGTGAATTTTGCGGAACGCCTGAAAAAAATGGGCGTCAATGTTTTGGGAATTGCCGATTCCCCGTATGATTCTTTAACACCGCAACTCAAAGAATCGCTGACCGAATATTATCGGGTTGATAATATGGAAAATTATGATGAAGTCATGCGCGCCGTTGCATTCTTTATCCATAAATACGGCCGTATCGACCGATTGGAATCTTTTAACGAATATTGGTTGGAAATGGATGCTCGTTTGCGCACGGATTTCAACATCGAAGGTACAAAGTATCCTGAAGTGTTGGAAAGCAAACGTAAGTACTTGATGAAAAGCCATTTTGAAAAGGCCGGTGTTCCTTCCGCCCGTTGCCATTGCGTTACGACTCGCGAAGAAGGCGCCAAGTTCGTTAAAGAAGTCGGTTATCCCGTTTTTGTTAAGCCGGATGTCGGCGTCGGAGCGTACGCTTCCTATTCCATCCATAATGATGAGGAATTCAACCGTTTCTATGACAACTATCCTTCCGTTCCGTACGTGATGGAAGAATTTGTCAACGGTTTGATCGTTACGTTTGACGGTATCACCAATTATGAAAACGAACCCATTTTTATGACAAGCCACATCTTCCCGGAAAACGTTGCCGAAACGGTTAACGCCGGAGACGATCTGCGTTATTATTCTGTTATGAAAATCGATCCGAAATTGGAAAAGGCCGGTCGCGCCGTTGTTTCTTCTTTCAACACAACGGCTCGTTTCTTCCACTTTGAATTCTTCAAATTGTACGAAGATAAAAAAGGTTTGGGTAAAAAAGGCGACTACGTCGCTTTGGAAGTCAATATGCGTCCGCCCGGCGGCTGCATGCCCGAATTGATGAATTACGAACATGATACGGACGTTTATCAGATGTATGCGGATATGATTGTCCATAACAAAGTCTATCAGCCGACAGACAAGAAATACATCGGTATTTATGTTGCCCGTAAGGACAGCTTTAACTACGTGCATTCTCATGAAGAAATTCTGGAAAAGTATGGCGAATATTTGATGCAGTATAATGACGTTGATGCGATTTTCGCTCCGGTGATGGGTGACCATATGTACCTGATGCGCGCCGACGATCAGAAAAAAACGGATGAAATCATCAAGTTTGTTCAGGAAAAATACTGATGAAAGTCGAATATTATAACGAATACAGCCCGTCTTTGGGCCGTCATATGGAACTGAAGGTCTACGGACATGCGGGGAAACCGATTTTGGTTTTCCCGTCTCAGTGCGGCCGTTTCTACGAATATGAAGGATTCGGCATGATTGATGCCGCGTCCGGTTTTATAGAAGAAGGACGTGCTCAGTTTTTCTGTGTTGACGGTTTGGACTGGGAAACGTTTGTTTGCGCGAATTGGCCCGGAGACAGATTGTATCGCTTTGAACAATATTTTAATTACGTTTGTGAAGAAGTTGTTCCTTGGGCAATGGATATTAATGCGATAAGCAGCAACTATCGCGCCGGCGGCATGATGGTTACGGGATGTTCAATGGGTGCTTTGCACGCAGCGAATTTCTTTTTCCGTCGTCCTGACATTTTTGACAGTGTTATTGCGCAAAGCGGTTTATACAGCATTCGTTCTTTCTTCGGCGATTGTGACGAACCGGGGATTTACTTTAATTCTCCGATAGAATATTTGCCGAATATGAACGATCAGGGAACGATCGATTTATACAATCGTTCGGATATCATCATTTCCATCGGACAGGGTGCGTGGGAGCACGAATGTCTGCATGACACGCGTATTTTGGACGGTATCCTGCGTGCCAAAGGCATTAATGCTTGGGTTGATTATTGGGGCTATGATGTCCCGCATGATTGGCCGGCATGGCGTGTTCAACTGCCTTATTTCTTAGGGCATGTTTTGGGATGATAAAAATAAAAAAGCGAAGCTTTCCGGCTTCGCTTTTTTTGCGGCGCAGAGGAATATAAAAAGTTATTTCCTTTTTGCGGGAAAAAGGGTAATAAAGAAAAAGTCGTCCCCGTAGCTCAACCGGATAGAGCGCAGGTTTCCTAAACCTGAGGCTGTGAGTTCGATTCTCGCCGGGGACGCCAAAACCAAAAGCCGCCTGTTCAGGCGGCTTTTTTATTTGAGAATAAAAAGCAGTTTAATAAATCCTCAGAATTTCCGAAACGGGTTTGCGGGGCGGTTTAGGAATATCCTGTTTGTTTCTGTGTCCTACGGCGATGACGGAAACGATCGTTTCGTTTTCCGGAATGTTGATTAATCGACGCAAAGCATCCGCATCGCGCAGTCCCATAATCAGGGTGTCAACGCCCATGTCTGCGGCTTTTAAAATCAAATAAGCGTTTTGCAATCCCAAATCATAGCTTCCCCATCCGTTTCCCAATTCATTGTCGGGGGTTTTGTCCGAAAAACCGGCGATGTCTTTAACGAAAGTTGTTATGATCAAAGCTCCGGCGTCTTTGGATACGTTTTGATTATGCGGAATCAGGCAAGCTTGAATTTCTTTTATTTTGTCAGGCGTGCAGGCGGCATAATAGCGTCCCGTTTGCGAGTTTTTCCAAGACGGCGCCTGTTGAGCGGCCTGTATCAGTGTCGAGATTTGTTCTTCGTTTATTTCGGGCGCGGCGGCGTAATTTCTGACGCTGCGGCGCAATTCAATCAGTTCGTCAAAATCCATTTTTATTTCCTTTCTTGTTTTTTATGAAAAGTGTATCCGATTTTTTTGTCGCGGCAATATCAATTTTTGAACACTTCTTATTGTTTATGCTATATTGAAAAGACGTTAAAACAGGAGGCCTTAATGTCATTCCGTCAGGTTACGAAAATTTATTTCAGTCCGACAAAAACAACATCGACGATAACCGGTCGTATAGCAGATAAATTCGGGGCGTCCGCTCAGATTTCTTTGAGTAAAGAGCCGGATGATTTGCAATTCAGAGAATCCGATGTCGTTATCGCGGGCATGCCTGTTTTCGCGGGGCGTATTCCGGGGGTGGCCAAACAACGACTGATGAAAATAAAAGGAAACAAGACCCCCGCGATTGCCGTCGTTGTTTACGGGAACCGCGCCTATGAAGACGCTTTGCTGGAATTGCAAAATACGTTGGAACAAAACGGCTTCATTGTTGTGGCCGCTGCGGCATTTATCGCCAGACATTCTTTATTTGCTTCCGTTGCGGCGGATCGTCCCGATGCGCGCGATCTGGAAATCATTGATGATTTCGCATTGAAAAGTTCGGATAAAATTGAAGCGGGAAATTTTGTTTCCGTATCCGTTCCGGGCAATTTCCCTTATAAAGACGTTTCGCCGTTTCCTTTAATACCGACGGCAAACGAAAAGTGCGTTTCTTGCGCCAAGTGTGCCGAAGTTTGCCCCGTCGGTGCTATTACGCGTGAAAAGCCGCAGGAAACGAAGGCGTCGCAATGCATTTCCTGCGCCGCTTGTGTTTTTGCTTGTCCCGAACACGCCCGCAGTTTTAAAGGGGCGGTTTTTGAGCGGGCGCAAACGATGATTCTGCCGAAGTGCGTGAATTATTTGGAACCGGAAATTTTCATTTAATACGAACCGGTTAAATTAAATTTTCGGCGCCGATATTTCGTTTTAATAAACTCAGTCCGGCTTGGTGCAACTCTTCGTCGGCGCTGGCGCATAACTCTGTTAAAATAACGGGGCGGATATTGTTTTCGATTAAATCCATTGCCGTTTTATAGATACAGGCATCCGTGTCGAAGCCGCATAAATGCACTTCGTTGAAGTTTTTCAGTTCTTCAATAAAGGAACTGTAAATGTTTTTATCAAAAACGACTGCGAACGGGGCGGGGACAAAAGCCAAGTCTTCGTTGTCGTATCCGTTCCAGCCGGTCAGCGGGATTAAAGGTGAATCTTTGTTGACGAAACGGGAAACGAAAACATGTTTGTAACCGTATTGAATTTTTTCGATTTTTGCGGCGATTTCAAGTTTTGTAACGCTTGAAATCTGAACGTCTATGATTAATAAAGCTTTTGACACGATGAAAACCTTTTTCAAAAACAACGCCTGTCAGAACCGACAACAAAACGACGCCGATCGTCCGGCAGAAAAAATAAATCCAACATCCCGATACGGTCGTCAATAATTCTTTTTGCATGCAATAATACAAAATGACGATCATCAAAGGATCGTGAAACAGATACACGTTCATCGTCTGGTCGGCTATTTTGCGTAAAAACGATGTTTGAACCGTTTTTTTGAATATTAAAGCCAGACAAAATGAAATATTGTAAAACAAAGCGCAACCCGCAGCCATAAAGCCGATCGCGGGCAAAAAATGTTTCCGTGTGTCCGTAATATTCAAAATCAGCAATCCTGCAGTCAAAACAAAAGTTGTTTTAAAATGTGTTTCGAAAAACGGGCGGAGTTTATCAAAATAATAACCGGCGACAAAAAAGATTAAATACCGCATGGAAAATCCGAAGTCGAAATATCCCTGCGGCAGTAAAGAAGCGAAAATATAAAAGGCGAAAGCGGCGAAACAAATCAAAAAAACGTTTTTCAAAAGTGTTTTTAATGAAAAGAAAACGATAAAACACCAAAAAAGCGAAGGCAAAAACCACAAATGACCGCTTTCGTGTCCGGTCAGAAAAGCGCCGGTAATTTCAAAAAAACGTCGGGAATCGAAAAATCCGCCCCATGTTTTTAAAGGGAGCATAAAAAAAAGTCCCGTCGCAAAAAACGGTATTAACAATCGCCGGATCTTTTTTTTCAGTAACGTTTTAAATTCCGTTACGGGGCTTAAGGCCGAAACGGATCCCGCCAACATGAAAAACAAAGGGATATGAAACCGATATACCCAAGCGCTGAGATACATCCATGTTTTAAAAAATCCGGATCTGTATATGTTTGAAACATTTTCGGGAACGGGATAGTCGATTCCGCCGTGATCCGTCGTAATCGTCAAATATGTCGAATGTCCCAAAACGACCAGTAAAGCAGCCAGAATTCGGATAATGTCATAGACGGCGACATGATTTTTTTGATTTGTCATAAATTTTCCCTTATTTTTAAAAAGTGCCCGAAAAAACGCGGTCTTGTCAAGAAAAGTATGTGTTGAAAAAAGCCGGAGGAAAAAATGTTTTATATCGGTTGTCATCTTTCAGCGGCCAAAGGTTTTACGGCTATGGGGAAAACGGCCTTGGAAATAGGGGCTAATACGTTTCAGTTTTTTACACGCAATCCCCGTGGCGGCGCGGCAAAAAAGATTGATCAAAACGATGTCGATCGTTTTCTGTCTCTGGCGGCGGAAAATCGCTTCGGTGTTTTATTGGCGCATGCCCCTTATACATTAAATCCCGCGGCTGAAAATTCCGACGTGCGCCGTTTCGCGTTTGAAGCGATGAGCGATGATTTAAAGCGTATGGAGTTTATCCCGAATAATTATTACAACTTTCACCCCGGATCGCATGTCGGGCAGGGGATTTCTGTCGGAATTGAAAAAATAGCGGATCTGTTGAATGAAATTATCACGAAAGAACAAACAACGACCGTTTTGTTGGAAACCATGTCGGGCAAAGGCAGTGAAATAGGCAGTCGATTCGAAGAATTGCGGGATATAATGGATCGTGTTCATTTAAAGGATAAAATCGGCGTTTGTCTGGACACTTGTCACGTTTATGACGCGGGGTATGATATTGTCGACCGTTTTGATAGTGTTTTAGATGAGTTCGACCGGATAATCGGGGCGGATAAGTTAAAAGCGATTCATTTAAACGATTCAAAAAATCCGTTTGCTTCACACAAAGACCGACATGAAAAATTAGGGCAAGGATCTTTGGGGATGTCCGCAATAAAGCGTATTATCAATCATCCGCGTTTGAGATCCGTACCGTTTTATTTGGAAACGCCGAACGAAACGGACGGTTACGCGGCGGAAATAGCGTTACTGAAATCCTTGCGTACGGAAGAATAAAAAAGGAGCGATAACGCTCCTTTCGTTTATTCCGGTAAATCAAAGATTAAGAAAGTACTTTGCGTCTCCAATCCTTTTAACTTCAGGATGCCTGCTTCTTCCGTAATGGCCAGTCCGTCGCCCGCCTTTAAATATAAAGAGTTGGCTTCTATCCCGCCCGTTGCGATTTGCAGCCAGACTTGACGTGACGGACGCATTTGATAATGCACGACACGATCCGATTCCAGAACGCATTGGTAAATATTGACGTCTTGGTGCAGGCGTAAGGAATTGTTCTTTCCGTTCGGTGAAACGATTAAACGCAATGTATTAAGCATTTCCGACGGATTAAATTCTTTTTTTTCATATTCCGGTGTTAAATTCAGACGATCGGGTAAAATCCATATTTGCAGAAAATGGGCGGCATTTGATAAAGACGGATTCATTTCGCTGTGAATAATGCCTGTGCCGGCACTCATTCTTTGTACTACAGACGGCGAAAGAAGAGAAGTGTTTCCCAAATTATCCTTATGTTCCATTTGACCGCTGAGCACAACCGTGACGATTTCCATGTTGTCATGGCGGTGTGCTCCGAAACCTTCGCGCGGCGCGACGATATCGTCGTTTATGACTCGCAGCTCGCTGAATCCCATATGTCCGGGGTCGTAATAATCCGCAAATGAAAATGTATGACGGCTGTCCAGCCAGCTGAGCCTTGTTTTTCCTCTGTCGTTTTTTGCTCTGATTTCCAACATGTTATTTTCCTTTCCGTTTCTTACAGCATAGAGTTAGGGGGCGCGTCATAGAAAAACAATTCTCAAAAAAGACAGGTCGATTTTCGTTTACCGATCGGTAAGCGAAAGACAAATTGTGAATGAAGACGCGGAATATGCTTTGTTTTATCATGAAAAACGAATCTCCAATGCGTCACGCAGTTGCGCAATTGCCAATAATACGGCCGTTCTTGTCGGCATGGTGTCGGCGATGGGATTCAGCATCATAAAATCATGTATGGTGCCGTTAAATCGTACGGCCGTCACATCGACGCCCGCGTTATTTAGTTTACGGGCGAATAATTCGGCTTCATCGCGCAAAACGTCGTTTTCTCCAGTAATGATCAATGCGGGCGGCAAACCTTTTAATTGTTCCGGCATGGCGTTGATCGGGGAAAGCAAAATATCTTTGCGATCCGATTCATTCGGAGCGTAAGCTTTCCAAAACCAGATCATGGCTTCTTTTGTCAACCAAGGGCCTTCGGCAAAAATCTGATAAGATTCACTGCGCATGGAAGCATCCGTTACCGGATAGATTAACAACTGGAATATAATTTTCGGATTTCCTTTTTCTTTTGCTTT
>JAZNBT010000082.1:0-9133 GCA_045587165.1 Alphaproteobacteria bacterium
CCGGTAACCTCTAAATTGCGGTTCAGGACGGCTTGTTTTAATTGAGCCTTCGCAAAGCGAAACGTCTTTCCGTCAAAGCGTTGTTTCTTTTCAAAAGGAATTCTGTCGGCTCTGTTTTCAAAGGCGGGCCAGCCGAAGGCAATCCATTCCAGAGCCTCGTTGATATTGCAATAAGGTTTGATTTGATTATGCATTGAATTGTCCGTCATCAAAAAAGCCTTTCTTTTTTAGTTTAAAGGTTATTTTCCAACGGATTTAAACGGCTTGCAAGTGTTTGAATTTTTGATGTTTTCCGTTAATTGCTTTTAGTTGCGTTTAATTGTTTTTGATTAACATTTTTCTGATTCGCGAGGAGCGAAGGGGAGACTATGTCCGTTTTTTATCAACTTTTACCGATTCGATTTAAAAATTTTTTTAGGCCTGTAAAAGCCCCTTTGGGCGGTTACCTATTTGTTACCTTTTTTTTGATTGAAAAATGTTTCGGGCAAAAGAAAAGCCCTTCAAAAAGGGTTTGTTTTCAAGGGATTATATGGTGGGCGCGACAAGGATCGAACTTGTGACCCCTACGATGTCAACGTAGTGCTCTCCCGCTGAGCTACGCGCCCTTTATTGTTGTGTATTGCAACAAAGTGATTATGCTTTTATAATCTTATTTCGATAAATGCAACAAAAAAATACACCTAGAGTAAAAAAATTGGCAACGTTAAAAAATTATCCGCCGTTTTTATTAGAAAAGTCCGGAAAGGCGTCTTTGCCGATCGTTTTGTCTTCGCCTCACAGCGGAACTTTTTACCCCGAACGTTTTTTTCATTTGACCGATTTGAAATTATCCGATTTTCAACAATATGAAGATGCAGCCGTAGATAAACTGTTTTCTTTCGCTCCGGCTATGGGTGTGCCTTTGTTGTCGGCCGTTTACGGGCGTGCTTGGGTGGATTTGAACCGTCATCCGTTGGAATTGGATCCGACGATGTTTTCCGATGTGTTGCCCGCTCAGATCAAAGCCGATTCCGCTCGCGTTAAAAACGGTTTCGGCGTGATTGCGCGCCAACTGAATTATAATAAATTGATTTATAAAGAAAAACTGCGTTTTTCCATAGAACAGGAGCGATTGACGGATGTGCATTTTTCGTATCATGCCGCTTTGGAAAATCTGATTAAAAAGAATCTGACAACCGTCGGAAAATCACTGTTGTTTGATTTGCATTCGATGCCTTTGTTGCCGCCTGCTTTCTTGGTAAAGGGAAAAATGCCGGATTTTGTCTTGGGAACAGGTGAAGGAAGCTGCGCTCCGGTCATCGCGGCGGCAGCGGCGGAGATATTACGGGATATGGGATATTTCGTGACAATTAACCTGCCGTACAGCGGAGCGTATACGACATTATATTATGGTCGTCCCGATCTGCATAGTCATGCCATGCAGATTGAAATCGGGCGTCATTTATATTGGGATGTCAAACATTATGCGCCGTCAGAAAATTTTAATATGTTATGGCGTAAACTGTCTTTGTTTATGGAACGTTTTTTACAGGTTTTACCGTCTCTGCCGTTGTAAGGGAATGATGAAATTTTATAGGCTTTTTTTGATCTTTGCCTTTTTTTTTCTGCCGTCCGGCGTGTCGGCTGAAGATGCTTTGCTATGCTTGAAAGAAGCCGCTCGGCTGGAAAAACGGGAACGAATTCAGACGAATTTGCTCAGCGCGATAGCGTTGGTTGAAAGCGGACGTTATTCAAAAAAATATCCGTCCGGCATTTCTTGGCCGTGGACGGTGACGGCAGAAGGAAAAGGGACTTTTTACAAATCGAAACAAGAAGCTGCGGAGGCTGTTAAAGAATTGCAAACTCGAGGAGTCGAAAATATTGACGTCGGTTGCATGCAAATAAATTTGAAATATCATCCGGACGCTTTTGACAGTATTGAAGACGCTTTAGACCCTCGGCAGAATGTTGCTTATGCCGCATCCTTTTTAAAACGGAATTATCAGGAAACAAAATCATGGGGCGAAGCCGCGACGCGTTATCATTCCAAAACGGTTCATAAGGCATTCAAATATGAAGACAAGCTGTTGGAAACGTGGAATCGTTTGTCTAAATACGGGAATCCCGCTCAGCCCGAAAATCAAGCGGCCATAAAAGACGTTTCAAAAGAAACCGTCAGCCGTTTGAATAAAAAGGTGCGGCAAATTAAAAAGAAAATTCAGGAAAATGCAGCTGATAAAATAAAGATCGGTTCTCCGGAAAGTCGTGAAATGGCAGCTCAGTGGCGTAAAGAAAAGCTGGAGGAATATATGGCCAGAAAAAAGGCTAAACATCAGGATGAACCGATTTTCGAAGACGCGTCCGCAAAAGAAAAAAACAAATAGAAAATTTGACGGATTTAGACAAAAAACTTGATAAGCGTTTTTGATCTTCGTATACTGTCTTTGAAGTTATTTATGTCGGGAAATGAAAATGCCTGCGGATCAGAATCAGCAAAAAGGATTGTATTGGACGCCTCGCGGCGGCAATAACGCCAAAGATATTTGGGCCAGCTGTCATACTTTTGATTCCGTCGCGGAAAATAAGAAAACGGGCAAGTCGGAAAAAACAACCGTTATTATTGATTTGGGACAAAATGAGGTTCCTCAGGCTTTTGCGGACGGCACTTTTAAAAAAGTTGTTCCCGCTCTGGATGACTGTTTGAACGTGCCGGGAATGCCTGCCGCCGAAAATCCCGCACAGGCGGTATTCTTAACGCACTGTCATTCCGATCACACCGCCGGCATATTTGAATATTTGCATATGGGCGTTAAATTGCCTGAAATTTACGGGTCGGAATATACTTTGAATTCTTTGCGTAAAGGATTGATTGAACAGGGCTTTGCAGAAGATAAGTGGCCTGAAATGAAGGAAATTAAGCCGGGCGATGTCGTTCAAGTCGGTAATCTGACTGTGGAAGCGTTTGCCGCATCTCATTCCGTGCCGGGGTGTTTCAGCTTTAAATTGTCGAATGAAGAAGCTTCCGTTTTTCATTCGGGGGATACAAAAGCTGATGAAACGTCTTTTTTGGGGCAAGGGGTCGATCTTTCCGCCTATGATAAAATCGGTCAGGAGGGCGGAGTCGATTTAATGACATTTGATGCAACGGCGACGCATTTAAAAGGTCGGGCGACATATGAAAAAGAAATTTTTACGGTATATCGTCAGCTGTTTGCGAAATACAAAGGACGTCAGGTCGTTGCCGCTTTGCCTTCCGCTCATATGGAACGCTTGGCTTCTGTCGTTTCTGCAGCGCAGGCGGCGGGGCGCGATGTTGTTATTGACGGCGGAGCTTCAATGCAAAGCAATATTATGGCGCTGCAGATTGCAGGGTATGATTTGCAGGAAAAATGCCCCGATATCCGAATCGTTTCCGCAAACAGCGACAAAGCCGGTGAATTGAAACCGTGGAAAACAGTGAAGATAACAACCGGAATTTATGCGGAAGAAAATTCTCCGTTCGTTCAGTATCTGACAGGTAAAAGCGATCGTTTTTCCATGCAGCGCGATGCAGTCGTCATCGTGCCGACCAGCAATGATAATAATGAGAAGTTGCCGGCGTTGCTTCAGGAAAAAAAATTGCCCGGTATTAAAGTGATTACGGGACGTGAATGTTCAAAAATCTACGGGTCGGGGCATGCACAAGCGGACGATTTTAAAAAGATTGCGCAAAGTATTCGTCCGGCTGTCGTCGCTCCTATGCATTGTTCCAAACGCAAAGCAAGGGATTTGAATCTGTTGGCGATGCGCAGCGGAATTCAGACGCTGCCTGCTTATCCGCATAATGGCACGACGGTTTGCGTGAATAAACAAGGTTGCCGGATTGTTGCCGAAAAATCGCCCGAGTGGTTCGGTTTGAATCATGCGGCGGATAAGACGACCTTTGTCAAGGTCGGCGATCACGGTTACAGTATGCCTGAAAATGCTTATTCTTTGGATAAACGTCAGAAACAGGCTGTTCAGAAAATCGCCGATTATCGTCGTAAAAAGGGCTTCAGTCGAAAGGTTTCTTTGATAAAGCGAGAAGGCAGGGGCGCATGACGGGTAAAGCCGATAGTAATAATGTTCGTTTCTGGGCAAAAGCTCTAGATAAAAAGTACCCGAAAACGGATTTGCTTTCTTTGTCCGATGAGCGTTTGAAACAGATGTTGTGTTCTTTGAAAACGACAGAGGATTTGCCCGATTTTCCCGATGATAAAGTTTATTTCTATACGCTGAAATCAGCTTGGGCCGTTATTCAAAACGGTGCTGATGATTCCGCTGACGTTTCGGACGCATATATTTAACGATATTTGTATTTACTTTTAACGGTGTTGTGTCATTCTTTCTTAAAAAACGGGAAAGGAAAAAATATGTCTGAAGCTTCTGTGGGCTTGATTGCCGATATCGGCGGTACGAATGCCAGATTTGCTTTATCTTTCGGAGCCGGAAAATTTGATCACGCTTTGACGTTGCAGTGTCGGAATTACGATTCTCTGGCATCGGCCGCACAAGATTATTTAAAGCGGATTCACTATCAGGGGGCTGTTATAAAAAAAGCCGCTATCGCCGTGGCTTGTCCCGTCTTGGGTGATTCGGTATCGATGACAAATAACGACTGGACTTTTTCGATTTCGGGACTGAAAGATGATTTGAAACTGGATTCTTTGATCGTCGTTAATGACTTTGTCGCACAGGCGTTGGCAGTCCCTTTGCTGTCAAATGATCAGAAAATCAAGATCGGATCAGGCGAACCGGCGCAAGGCTTCCCTATTGCCGTCGTCGGTCCGGGAACGGGCTTGGGAGTTTCGATTTTAGTTCCTGAAAAAGACGGTTCTTGGAATGCTTTGGCCAGTGAAGGCGGGCACGCGACAATGCCCGCACCGTTTCCCGAAGAAGAACGCGTTATCGCGGCGTTGCGTCAGGAATACGGTCATGTTTCGGCCGAGCGAGTCGTTTCCGGAATGGGATTGTCGAATTTATACAAAACATTGTTGATGCTGCATGGTGAAAAAGGCGTATCTTTGCCGCCTGAAGAAATTTCCAAACGAGCATTGTCGGGAGATTCTCTTTGCCGTGAAGCCGTCCAAATGATGTTCGGATTGTTAGGAACTTTGGCAGGTAATTTAGCTTTGACAGCAGGTGCTTTAGGGGGTGTTTATATTGCCGGCGGTATTATTCCGCGCGACGGTTTGTTGGAAATGTTCAAAGAATCGTCATTCAGAATCCGTTTCGAAGCCAAAGGGCGTTTTACGTCTTATTTATCCGATATTCCGACGTATGTAATGACGTTTGATTATCCCGCTTTTCTGGGGTTGTCTGGATTAATACAAAAAAATAAAGATAATTAAAAAAAACGCTTGCAAAGCGAAACGGATATCTATATAAACATTTCTGTTGTGGGGGTGTAGCTCAGTTTGGTTAGAGCGTCGGCCTGTCACGCCGAAGGTCGCGGGTTCGAGCCCCGTCACTCCCGCCATTAAAAAGCCTGCGAATGCAGGCTTTTTTTGTGCGCCCGAACGATTGATGGATATGCATGAAAAAAATTATCGAAGCTCTGAAGTGTGAATTGGAAAACGGAGGAAGGGCCGTTTTATGTACCGTTATTGATAATACGGGAGCTTGTCCTCGGGGTAAAGGCGCCCATATGCTGGTTTGCGAAAAATCAAAAACAATCGGTACGATCGGCGGCGGGCAGGTTGAATACGAAGCTGAACTTAAGGCCAAAGAATTATTGATTTCGGAAAAAAATGCCGTACAGGATTACCACTTTTATACGCAAATCGATATGGTTCGCAGCGGTACCGTAACGGTTTTATTTTGGTATATGGATAAGACAAAGGCGGATTTCTGTAATCGAACATTATCTTTGATAAATAAACAAAGTGACGCTTGGATCGTTATGCGGATTGATTCTGATTTCGAATTGGAAACGGGATTCTATACGCCTGTCGACGGATTTGAAAATATCAATGACCGTAACGAATTTACGACGTTGTTGAAGAATAAGCCCGTATACGCTAAAAAGCGGGACGGATCGTGTTGTTACGCCGAACCTTTATACCTAAGCGGACAGGTCTATTTATTCGGCGGCGGACATGTCGCGCAGGCTGTCGCTCCGTTGCTTCATTCGGTCGGATTTCGTTATACGGTGTTTGAAGAACGCGAACAGTTTGCTTTAAAGGAACTGTTCCCCGATGCGCAAAGAATTATTTTGGGGAATTTTGCGGATATTGCACGGAATGTTACGATAACGCCGAAAGACTTTGTTTTAATTATGGCGCGCAGTCATGAAAACGATTACGCTTTACAGGTTCAAGTGTTAAAAACGCGGGCTTGTTATATCGGCGTTATCGGCAGTGTTGAAAAATATAAAAGCTTATGCGGACGGTTAATCTCCGACGGTTTTTCGCAAAGTGATGTTGATCGGATTGTTTCGCCGGTCGGTTTGCCCATTAATGCGGAAACACCGGCTGAAATCGCCGTCAGTATTGTGGCTCAGATGATTCGGATAAGGGCGGAGAAATTTAATGAAAAATAAGCTGTTTTTTTTGTCGGCGCTTTTATTTTGTTTTCCGGCGGAAGCCAGAACATTTACGGATTCAGCCGGCAGAACATTGGAAATTCCGGATCGAATCGATCGGGTCGTACCGTCCGGCCCCGTCGCGCAGATGTTTTTATTGACGATCGCGCCGGAAAAAGTGGTTGCCTTGTCAAACAGGGAAAAGCTTAAAACGCAATTGTCCGCTACGGATCAGAAAAAGCGTTTGATCGGACAATTTTATGGGGCCTCCAGCCTGAATTTGGAAGAATTGGCTGTTATTAATCCTCAGTTGTTTATTGATATCGGTGAAGCAAAGAAAAAAATTCAAATTGATATGAATGTTGTGGAAAAACAATTGGGGCTTCAAGCGGTGCACATTGATTCTTCATTAAAAAACACGCCGAAGTCATTGTTGTTATTAGGCGAGTTGTTGAATTTAAAAAACGGCGGAGCTGATTTCTCCACGGCTACACAGGCCATTTATGACAAGGTTTCGGACATATTATCTAAAGTGCCCTCCAAAAAACGCCTTTTATATGTAACGGGCGGTAAGGCTCTTTCCGTATTGGGCAAGGGCAGTTATCACGGGCAAGTCATTGATTTGATGGGCGATAATGTTGCCGTTTTCCCGACGGTGATGACGACGGGCAGCGGAAATGACGCAAATCTGGAGCAAATTTTAAGCTGGGATCCCGAATATTTGATCGCGGATCGAGCGGCGTATGAATTCATTTTAAAAAGTCCGGCTTGGCAATCCGTTCGCGCCGTGAAGGAAAAACGGCTTTATCGGGTGCCCGATCATCCTTATAACTGGATAACTTCGCCGCCGGCCGTTAACCGTTTTATCGGTTTGCTTTGGTTGGCGAAGGTTTTGTATCCGGATTTGGCGAAATTTGATCTGTATGAAGAAACAAAACGTTTCTATCAGTTGTTTTATCGTACGGATTTGACAAAGGAGCAATATCAGTCTTTGGTCGGCGGTGCGATTTAACGGTTGATTTCACCAAAATATAGAACGGTTTTGTTCGGGTATGTCAGTATGCCGTTTTTCGAATATTTATCAAAAATCCGCTCAAGCTGAACTTTAAACGGGGAGTATCTTTCATCCTCTGCCGTCGGAGCGGCGGAAGAAGACAACGATTTAAAAACAAATGTTTCCTTGTCCAGCATCAGGTCGTTCGGAAATTCCGCGCGTTCATACGCCTCCAAAAAAGCTTCAGCCGGTTTGAAAAAATAATCTTCCATCGTGACTTCGGCTTCTTCTTTTGTTTGATCGTCGGTTCCGGTATATTTTTTTAAAACTTCGCCGTAATCGTTAAAAAAATCGGAACCGAATATTTCGATGTTCCAAATCAAAATGATTTTGGTATCTGGAACGGATATTCGACGACATTCGCGTTTGAAGGCTTCTTTGTCAAACCAGTGAAAAGCTTGCGCGGCTGAAATGAAATTGACGCTGTGATCGGGCAGGGGAATCGTTTCCGCATTACCGTCAATCGCGTGAAATAAAGGAAAAGCGGATAGAGCGTCAATTGCTTTGGCGCGCATGGCGTCGTCCGGTTCAACGGCGAAGACCTCCGCCCCCGTATTCAGCAAAGCTTTTGAAAACAACCCTGTCCCCGCGCCGATGTCGGCGATTTTCGATCCTATGCCTACGCCTTGTTTTTTTAAAAACGATATTGCCGCCGCGGGATATTCGGGGCGGCCTTTGGCATAAATGTCGGCTTTGGCCGAAAAGGGGGATTTTTTTTGAATCATAGGCTTTCCTTTCGTTATGTCTCAAAATATATCATAAAAGAAAACGGGAGTCTTTAATTGACGCGCGGCATTTATCGCGCTATACGAAAATCAGGTTTTAATCAGGAGGATATCATGGCCGAATGCAATCATGATTGCGCCCACTGCAGCGCTAATTGCGGTGAAAGAAAAGAAATTCAAAAAGACAAACCCAACGAATTAAGCAAAATCAAAAAAGTCATCGGGATTGTCAGCGGCAAAGGCGGTGTCGGAAAATCTTTGGTCACGTCTATGTTGGCGGTGGCGTTAAACCGTCGCGGTTTAAAGACCGCTGTTTTGGATGCCGATATTACAGGTCCTTCTATTCCTAAAGCATTCGGCGTGACACAAAAAGCGTTCGGTAACGAATTGGGTATTATGCCGGCAGTAACGGAAACAGGTATCGAAATGATGTCGGTTAATCTGTTGTTGGAAAATGACAGCGATCCGGTGTTGTGGCGCGGACCGGTTATCGGCGGTACGGTACGCCAGTTTTGGACGGAGGTCGTCTGGAACGATGTCGACGTAATGTTTGTCGATATGCCGCCCGGAACGGGGGATGTCCCGCTGACGGTATTTCAATCGTTGCCCGTTGACGGAATTATTGTCGTGACATCACCGCAGGAATTGGTGTCGATGATTGTCGGTAAAGCGGTTAAAATGGCAAAAATGATGAATGTTCCCATCTTGGGGTTGGTCGAAAACATGTCGTATTTCAAATGCCCCGATTGCGGTAAGGAATTGGACGTTTTCGGTAAATCCAGATTACGGGAAACCGCTGAAGAGTTCGGTATTGAAACGACGGCGCGTTTGCCG
>JAZNBT010000083.1:0-2072 GCA_045587165.1 Alphaproteobacteria bacterium
GTCGTGGCTCTGCGGCAGGAAGTATTGTAAGTTACTGCCTCGGCATTACAAATATTGACCCCATTCGTTTTGGGCTTATTTTCGAGCGTTTCTTAAATCCGGAACGAGTGAGCATGCCCGATATTGACGTGGACTTCTGCAATGAAGACCGCCAGAAAGTGATTGACTATGTAGTCGAAAAATATGGCAGAGACTGCGTTTCGCAGATTATTACCTTTAATAAAATGAAAGCGAAAAACGCCATCCGTGACGTTGGCCGTGTGTTAGATGTTCCCTACGGCGATACGGATGCGATTGCGAAAATGGTGCCTTTTGACCTTAAGATGACCATCGAAAAGGCACTAAAACTTAATCCCGATTTAAAGACAAAATACGATTTAGATGACACCGTAAAAGAACTTCTTGACGATGCCATCGCCGTGGAAGGTTTAATTAGAAATGCAGGCACGCACGCTGCCGGCGTTGTGATTTCGCAAAAGCCACTCACCGAATACGTGCCGCTTCAGAAAAACGATGATGTGTTAATTACGCAGTTTCCGAAAGATACCGTAGAAGAACTCGGTCTTTTAAAGATGGACTTTTTAGGGCTTCGAAACTTAGGCATCATCAAAGACGCTTTAGAAATCATTGAAAGTTCCATGGGCACACACATTGATATTGATAACATTAACTTAAACGAACCCGGTGTATATAAAATGATTTCCCGCGGCGAAACAGAAGGCGTATTTCAGTTAGAGAGCGCCGGCATGAAGCAGTTTATGAAAGAACTGCGCCCCGAAAGCATTGAAGATATTATCGCCGGAATTTCGCTTTACCGCCCTGGCCCGATGGACCAGATTCCACGGTATGTACAAAACAAAAACAATCCCGCCGGCGTGCGCTATAAGCACGCGTCTTTAGAGCCGATTTTAAACGTGACCTACGGCTGTATGGTATATCAGGAGCAGGTTATGGAAATCGTGCGAAAACTCGGCGGCTACTCTTTGGGACGTGCCGACCTTGTGCGCCGCGCGATGAGTAAGAAAAAAGAAGACGTAATGATTGCAGAGCGCAAAAACTTCATTTACGGCATCAAAAAAGAAGACGGCACTGTCGAAGTTGACGGTGCACTTTCCCGCGGAATTGACGAAAAAACCGCAAACGAAATTTTTGATGAAATGATGGATTTTGCAAGTTATGCGTTTAATAAATCGCACGCCGCGGCATACGCTTTTGTAACGTATCAGACGGCGTACTTAAAGCATTTTTATCCGGCGCAGTATATGGCAGCTCTTTTATCTTCCGTTTTAGACGTTCCGGAAAAAATTTCCGTCTATTCAAACGAGGCCGCGCGCATGGGTATTAGAATTCTGCCTCCCGACATTAACGAAAGCGTGGCAGGTTTTGCCGTTAAAAATAATGACATCCGCTTTGGGCTTGCCGTTATTAAAAATGTTGGCGTTGGATGCGTGGAATCGATTGTGAAAGAGCGCGAAGAGAGCGGTCCCTTTAAAAGTTACCGCGATTTTGCAAAACGCGTTTCAAACCTTTCCGTTTCGAAGCGCGTGCACGAATATTTAATCAAAGCCGGCGCATTTGATGCCTTGGGCGAAAAACGTTCGTGCCTGCTTTTAGACTTTGAAAGCATCGTAGACTCTTTCGCGGAAGATGCGAAAAAGAACATCGCCGGTCAGGTTTCGCTCTTTGGAGATGAGGGCGATTCTTCAGATGGTTTGTTCGCCCAAACGGACATTCCCGAACTTTCCAAAAGAGAACTCTTGCAACTCGAAAAAGAAACCATCGGCTACTATATTTCAGGACACCCCTTGCACGAATTTTCCGAAGAAATCGCAAAAATATCTACGGTCTCTTTTGCAGATTTTATAAAAGATGTGCCGGAAGATGGCGAAGATACGCTTGATTCTGCTCCCTTAAATGACGGAATTTATGACGGCGCAGAAGTTTCCATCTGTGTTCTTTGTTCTGCCATCAAAACAAAAGTGACGAAAAACGGCAAAATGATGGCGTTTGTCACGGTGGAAGATTTAACAGGCAGAGGCGAAATATTGGTGTTCCCGAATGTGTATGACAAG
>JAZNBT010000084.1:0-4127 GCA_045587165.1 Alphaproteobacteria bacterium
CTCTGTAGGGTGTACGCAGTAAACACCTTACGGTTTAGTGTGCCTGTTTCCGTTGGGGTTCAGGCAGGTTTTGATTTGTTATAGGAGATATAACTTGGCACGTATTGCTGGTGTGAATATTCCGACGAACAAGCGCGTGGTGATCGCTTTGACGTACATCCACGGCATCGGTCGGACATTGGCCCGCGAAATCTGCGGGAAATTAGACATCGCAGACGCCCGCCGCGTAAGCGAGTTGTCTGATGATGAAGTTTTGAAACTGCGTGAATTGATTGACCATGAATATCATGTCGAAGGCGAACTTCGTCGTGAAGTCGGCGTTAACATTAAACGCTTGATGGATTTGGGCTGCTATCGCGGTCTGCGCCATCGTAAAGGTCTGCCTTGCCGCGGCCAGAGAACGCATACGAACGCTCGTACGCGTAAAGGTCCCGCGAAACCCATCGCAGGCAAGAAAAAAGCTGTTTAGTTAGGAAAGGCGATTAATTCATGGCTAAAACAACAACGAATGTTCGTACAAAAAAGCGCGAACGTAAAAATATCACCTCCGGCGTTGCTCACGTCAATTCGACGTTCAACAACACGAAGGTTACCATTACAGATGCTCAGGGAAATGCTATTTCCTGGTCTTCTTCGGGAGCTCACGGTTTTAAAGGGTCTCGTAAATCCACGCCGTACGCGGCGCAGGTTACGGCCGAAGACGCCGGTAAAAAAGCTGCCGAACACGGTATGAAAACTTTGGAAGTTTGGGTAAAAGGTCCGGGCGCGGGTCGCGAATCCGCTCTGCGCGCTTTGCAGGCCGTCGGTTTCACCATTACGGCGATTCGCGATGTCACTGCGGTTCCCCATAACGGTTGCCGTCCTCGTAAACGTCGTCGCGTTTAACGGATCGCTTTCCGGCTTTTGCCGGTCGTTTTGGTCGTGTCTTTTGACACATTGCTTTTAAAGTAGGAGAAATACTCGTGATTCAGAAAAATTGGCAAGACCTGATTAAGCCGAGCACCATCGAAATTGAACATGCCGACGGTGCCGCGCGTAAAGCCACAATCGTCGTCGAACCGCTGGAACGCGGATTCGGTATGACGTTGGGGAACGCTTTGCGCCGCGTTTTGCTGTCGTCTTTGCAGGGGGCTGCCGTAACGGCAATCCATATCGACGGCGTATTGCATGAATTTTCTTCCATTCCCGGTGTCCGTGAAGACGTTTCCGATATTATTTTGAATATCAAAATGTTGGCTTTGCGTTATGACGGGGAGGGAACCCGCCGCATGTCGTTAAAGGCGGAAGGTCCGTGCGAAGTCACGGCGGCGATGATCGAAACGGGGCATGATGTCGAAATCATGAATCCGGATCTGGTTATCTGCACGTTGGACAGCGGTGCCGTATTAAATATGGAACTGACGGTCGGAACGGGCAAGGGCTATGTGCCGGCGTCCGCCAACAGACCGGATGACTGCCCGATCGGGTTGATTCCCGTCGATTCTATTTTCAGCCCGATTACGAAGGCTGTTTATCAGATTGACAATGCTCGCGTCGGTCAGATCACAAACTATGACAAACTGTCTTTGACGGTGGAAACAAACGGTACCGTTTCTCCGGAAGACGCGGTTGCCTTGGCGGCTCGTATTCTGCAGGAACAGTTGAAATTGTTCGTCAATTTCGAAGAACCGGAAGAAGATGTCGAAGCCGAAAAGAAAGACGAATTGCCGTTCAATCGCAATTTATTGCGCAAAGTGGACGAATTGGAATTGTCCGTACGTTCCGCAAATTGCCTGAAGAACGACAGCATTGTCTATATCGGCGATCTGGTCCAGAAAACCGAAGCGGAAATGTTGCGTACGCCGAATTTCGGCCGCAAGTCTTTGAACGAAATCAAAGAAGTTCTTTCGCAGATGGGACTGCATTTAGGTATGGAAGTGGTCGGTTGGCCGCCTGAAAATATCGAATCGTTGTCCAAAGGATTGGAAGAACCGTTTTAACAAATAATCCCGTTCAAAGGGAACGGGGCTTCGCCATTCGCGATAGTTTATGTTCACGGTGGGTGTAAACGAGCGGTGGCCGAAGATGTGATTATCGGTTTCGTGCGCGAAACCATGATAGGAGGATAAAATGAATCATCGTAACAGTAAGCGTAAGCTGAATAAAACTTTTTCACACCGCCGCGCGATGTTCGCCAATATGGCCAACGCGTTGATCAAACATGAACAAATCAAAACCACGCTGCCCAAAGCCAAGGAACTGCGTCCTGTCTTTGAAAAGCTTATCACTGCTGCCAAAGTCGGTGATTTGCATAAGCGTCGTCAGTTGATTTCATTCCTGCGCGATGAAAAAATGGTTGAAAAACTGATTGCGACGCTGGCTCCGCGTTACAAAGACCGCAACGGCGGATATGTCCGCGTGTTGAAAGCCGGTCTGCGTTACGGCGACTGCGCTCCGATGGCTTTCATCGAATTGGTTGACCGTGACGTTACGGCAAAAGGACAGGACTCGGGTCCGGTTCAAATCGCCGATGATGCGGAAGATGCGAAATAATATTTAATTCCTGACAAGAAAAACCGTCCTTATTTTTTTAAGGGCGGTTTTTTTATGAAAAGTTTCGCTATCGTGATTTTTTTCACCCAAGAAAAGGGCTCTGATGTTTGTTTTGGGTAAAGGGTTATTTTATGTTTTTTTTCGAGAATATAAAAAAATACGGTTGTTTTATAGAAAGTGCTTGCTTTTTGTGAACAACCGTTCTATATACTTAACTGTGAAATAAATCACGATTAAGAAAGTCCTTGCCGAGAGCATTGGATTTGGCAAGATCAACTCGCATGAAACTTGAAAAGGTAGGATCATGGTAAGCGAAGTTAAAACAGTAGAAGATTTAGAGCTGGTTATCTCTAAAGCACATGAAGCGCAGGCTGTTTATGCAACCTATACGCAGGAACAGGTTGATAAAATTTTCAGAGCCGCCGCTTTGGCCGCAAATAAAATGCGTATTCCTTTGGCGAAGATGGCTGTTGAAGAAACGGGAATGGGGGTTGTCGAAGACAAGGTTATTAAAAACCATTTTGCTTCCGAATACATTTATAATAAGTACCGCAATATGAAAACTTGCGGTTTGATTGAAGAAGACCGCGGCAACGGGATTAAAAAAATAGCTGAACCCGTCGGTGTTATCGCCGGTGTCGTTCCGACAACGAATCCGACTTCTACGGCGATTTTCAAAACTTTGATCGCTTTGAAAACGCGCAACGCCATTATCTTTTCTCCGCATCCCAGAGCTAAAAAATGCACGATTGAAGCCGCGAAAATCTGCTTGGAAGCGGCGGTAAAGGCCGGTGCTCCGGAAGGCTTGGTCGCATGGATCGACGAACCGTCCATCGAATTGTCCGATATGCTGATGAAACATCCGCGCGTTGATATGATTTTGGCAACCGGCGGTCCGGGGATGGTTAAAGCCGCGTATTCTTCCGGTAAGCCAGCTTTCGGTGTGGGGCCCGGAAATACGCCTTCGGTAATTGATGAAACTGCTGATGTAAAAATGGCTGTTTCGTCGATTTTGCTCAGTAAAACATTTGACAACGGCGTAATTTGCGCTTCCGAACAGTCGATTATCGCCGTTACGGATGTTTATGATGCTGTTAAGGAAGAATTGAGCTATCGCGGCGCCTACATCTTAAACGATGCCGAAAAGAAAAAAGTTGCCGACATTTTGTTGACTCCGCGCGGCGTCAATCCGGAAATCGTCGGTCAGCCTGCTTCTAAAATTGCTGCTTTGGCGGGATTGCAGGTTTCCGAAACGGCAAAAGTTCTGGTCGGTGAAGTCGAAGACGTAACGACGGCGGAACCGTTTGCTCATGAAAAACTATCGCCTGTTTTGGCTTTGTATCGCGCCGAAAATTTTGAAGACGCAATGGAAAAAGCTTATACGTTGGTCGATCACGGCGGAGCGGGACATACATCCGTTCTGTACACCGATCCCAGAAAAGACGACCGCATCAAAGCTTTCGGGAATAAAATTCATACGGGGCGTGTCTTGATTAACACTCCGGCGGCTCACGGGGCGATCGGCGATTTGTTCAACTTCAGACTGGAACCGACATTAAGTCGGATCGTAGCCATGTCGTTCTGTGAGCCAAGGA
>JAZNBT010000085.1:0-4446 GCA_045587165.1 Alphaproteobacteria bacterium
GGCGATTTCGGGATAATATTTATAAAATTCCCGTTTCGGCCCTTCATCGCCCAAACGGAATAATTCTTCACATGCCGAAGACGCATACGCCTGAGCATCGGCTTCCATTGCACGCATATAAATCAGGTTTGTTTTAACGTCCCATTTTTCTTCCGCCAAATCGGAAGCGCGCACGAACTGCCCTGCGTGACGACATTCATGGCACATCGTTCCGATTAATTTATCATCAGAAAAATTAGGATTTAAAGCAATGCGTTTATTCACCGGATCCGCAAAACCGAATGCACGGTGTTTACCTTTAATAAAGTTAAAATGATACCCGTTATCCGCAGCAATCTGCAGGGTTTCCAATCCCAACTTGCTTTTAGCCAAACGGTTGATCATGGAAATCATGCGCGGACGATCTTTTTTCGGACACGTCCTTAAATCAACGTCAACGGCCGGTTTTTCATCGGGATAGACAGCCGGTTGCTGTGTTGACTGTTGAAGAGCTTCTTTAATGGACATCATTTTCCCCTTTCATAAAACAATTGGGAAATTTTAGAAAAAAAAACGTTTTTTGTCAAACATTTTCTAAATAGTTCTACAGAAAAAGCTTCCCGAAAAGGGAATCTTTTTATTTTATCCGAAATAAAAGAGAACTGCATCTCTTTTCAGAACGGGCTTTTTAACGGGAACGGTTAGCGATTGCGGCCCGTATGGCTGCGGATTGAAACGTTTTTTTCTGAGCCGCATTTTCTTTTGCCGCATTAGCCGCCTGAACAACCTGCCATTTACTGATCGTATTGCCCATATCCATTGTTTGCTTTTCTGGTTCGCGAGGCTTACCCATTTCCGGCAATTTGCGGGCAAAAGCATCCTTGTGTGTCGGCATGGAATCAACGGATTTATCCGGTTTGATACCGATTACTTCTTCACGCAACTTAAAGAATGCCTGCGCATCCTCTTTTGTACGTTCGCCAATACTCAAGAAATGTTCGTCGTCCAAAAATTTAGGATTTTCGTCGGCCAAATAATTGCCGTTTTTCGTCCAACCGATTTTTTCAACCACCCGTTCCGAAGTGACATTTGCTTCAAACGTATAGCAATCATCATACTTGATCCCTTTTTTATGAGCATCCAGAGATTCATGCATAGGATCAATGATGTAACCTTCTTCGTAATTTTGTTTGGTTCCCGTCTGATCGTACCAACCTTTAAATACGTCGGCGACGACCTTGTTGTTCATTTCGCCATGTTTGGCAAACGATTTTTCATAAGCGGCATAAATAGGCGGATAGAATTTGGCAAAGGTTGCCAAAGGTCCTTTATCCCCTTGCATTTCCAATTCTTTACAGGCTTTCAACGCATAGGCCTGAGCATCGGCTTCTTTGGCACGTGAAGCGCGGATAATCGAAGCGACATTCAAATGATCACGGTCGGGGATGCCTTTCATACGAACGCCCTGTCCCGCGTGACGGCACTCATGACACAACGTGCTGACCAGTTTATCATCAGAAGCCATCGGCCCCAGACCGATACACTTCATATTTCCGCCGAAACAACATCCGAAACAATTCGTCGCCGCATCCAAAAAACCGAACTTATAACCGGCTTTAGCCGCAATTTCCAACGTTTCGCGTCCGGCCTCGGATTTTGCCAAACGATTGACGATGTTAATCATACGAGGCTTTTCTTCTTCCGTACAAAGGGAAATATCAACATCAACCGACAGCTTTTCTTTCGGATCATATTCCGGCGCGTTCAACTTCGAATTTTCAAAAGCGTTTTTCAGAGGAAGGCGTCCATTACCAATTATCATTTCTTTCTCCTTTAGCGGGAACGTTTCGCAGCAGCGGCACGAGCGAGAACTGTTTGTTGAGCCTGTTTCTGAGCAGCATAACGCTGTTTGTTGGACAGGATTTTGCCTTTTGCGTCAAACATTCCGGCCATAGGCTTTTCGCCCATTTTGGGACGATCACGTTTCATCGTATCGGGACGGACGGGAATCGCCTCCAACGACGGATCGGCATCCATACCGGTCAGTTCCTTGCGCATTTTGAAAAAGTCGCGCATATCGCCCATTGTTTGTTCGGCGACATCCAAAAACTTGCCGCTTTCCAAACGTTTCGGGTCTTTTGTATAATAGTTCCCATCTTTTGTCCAACCGGCCAAAGCAACGGCTTCTTCCGCACTCATTGTCTGTTTATTATAAAACAACGTCGGTTCTTTGCCCTGTTTTAGTTCATAGATTTCTTTTGTCATCGGTTCAATTTGATACGCTTCTTCATAAACCGTTTTCGTTCGCAACTGATCATACCAACCTTCGAACGTTTCAGTCATCACGTCATGCGTAATCTTATTACCGGCGGCCTGATATGCCGTATCAAACGCTTTTTCGATTTCAGGATAACGGGCTTTAAAAATGTCATACGGCCCCGTTTCACCCTGCAGAGCCAATTCTTTGCACGATGTAACGGCATAAGTTTGCGCGTCGGCCTCCATTGCACGGAAAGAAATCAATTCGGAACGAACGTCCATGACACCGAAAGCTTCATGGGCGCCACGAACGAACTGTCCGGCGTGGCGACATTCATGCGCCAAAGTCCCGACCAACTTGTCATCCGTTTCGTTCGGATTCAAACGCACCCAATGTCCCAATTCGTCACAAGCTCCGCAACAACGAACCCCCGGTTCGAAAAAGCTGAACTTAAAACCGTTATCGGCAGCAATCTGCAATGTTTCCAAACCGCAAGGAGATTTTGCCAAACGATTGACCAAAGCAATCATACGCGGTTGATCTTCTTTCTTACATTCCGTCATATCGATATCGACAACAGGCTTTACATCAGCGTCATAAACGGCAGAAGCTTTTGAATCAAAAATCTTTTTTATAGACATAAGAGACCTCTATATTTTTCATAACACGTCAATAATAGAAAAAAAGCTTTTTTTCGTCAATATTTTTTTCGCTTTTTTAAAACACATTTCAATTAACAAGATTTTATTTAAAAT
Organism: Alphaproteobacteria bacterium; assembly: GCA_045587165.1. GTDB lineage: Bacteria > Pseudomonadota > Alphaproteobacteria > CAAGCB01 > CAG-977 > UBA11549. The sequence goes on from JAZNBT010000085.1 coordinate 2,995, forward strand.
CAATATGTTGCAAGAAAATAAACCTTATTTTAACAAAAAAGGCAATTGCTTTTTATAGACGGAAATTTTTATTTTTACGATTAAATTCCACTTCTTTTTATCGATCAAAAAAAAGAGCTTTCCAAAACAAAAGCTCTTTAATTTTTTATCGTCCTTTAGAGACGGCTTTTGCGACAAGACTTGCCGTCATCGCCTGTTTCGGCCCCTTAATCGAAAATTGTTTTGCCCGACGTTCTTTAGGCTTGGACAAATCATCCAAATCGAAACGAACCTTCAGCGTATCCAAAGTCGGATCGGGTTTTTGTCCCGTGCGCATTTTCCGAACCTTATAAAATTTCTTTGCCATATTATAAGTTTCCGAATCGATCGACAGCTTATCCTTGTCATCCAAAACATTTTGATTGTTTGCCCAATAGCAGTTTCCGCGTGCATTAGCGCAAAACAAATTAACGACTTCGGGCGATGTCACGGATCTGTCATAACGAGGCATTTCCGTACCGTTTTGTTTCAAAGCGGTACTCATTACATCAATAATATACCCTTCTTCATACATGGTCATCATCGGAACATCCTGATACCAGCCGTTAAAAGCGCCCTGCAACATTTTATCGGTAATTCGGGAATTCGGATTGGAAGCGGCAGACATAAAACCTGACGCGATTTCCACGGAATCCGCGGCAAACTCTTTCCACGGACCGTCATTGCCGGAATTAACACGTATTTCATGGCACGTTGCAGCGGCAGCCGTTTCGGCATCTGCCTCCATTGCGCGAGTATACATCAATTCACTTTTTAAATTAAACACACCGAACTGATCTTCCGCTCCGCGAGAAAATTGCTGAGCATGACGGCTTTCATGCGCCAAAGTCGCAATCAACAGTTCATCCGACAACACCGGATTCAAGGCGATCACTTTGGCTTCCTTATCACAAAAACCACAAGAATCACGTTGATTTTCCATAACCAACACATATCCGTCCTTCGCCGCGTCTTCCAAAACGGCACGTCCGAACGGAGAATGTCGGGCAATTGTATTAACAAAACCGATCAGACGCTTTTTATCTTCGGATTTATACCGTTTTCCTTTGCGCCCCCTAATCTGAATATCGATCAAAGGCGCTTCATCAGAATATTGAACCGGTTTTGAACCGTTCTTTTTGTTCAGCTTTTCATTTAATTCCGACGTCGTGCGTGCCATTCTTCGCCTCGTTTCACATAGTATTCAAACAACTATAAAATCTCATTGACAAAATGTAAACCATTTTTTCGTCAATTTTTTCACATCTTTTATTTTTTTAAGCATATCCTAAGAAAAACGACTTTTTTTATTCTGGACATTTGACAAAAAAGAAAATAAAATAAGAAAAAAACGCTCTTAAACATCAGGGCTTGCCATGACCGAAATAAAAACAGTTTTTAACTCATCAAAGACCGGAAACTTATCAACGACAT
>JAZNBT010000086.1:0-4195 GCA_045587165.1 Alphaproteobacteria bacterium
AATAACTTCTCCTTGAACGAAAAGCCTTCCCCTTAAAACGGGAAGGCTTTTTTTTATAACTGAAAATCTGTTTTATATTCTTTAGTTTTAAGCTAAAATATATTCCTTACTTATTTTCAGAAGGAAGCATTGTCATGTCAGCTTTATCGGGGGTTGTTATCTTTATTGTCGCCGTTCTTTTTTATTTTATCAGCCTTTACAACCGTTTTATCCGTTTACAAAATCAAAGCGAAGAAGGTTGGAGCGGCATTTCCGTTCAATTAAAACGCCGATATGATTTGATTCCCAATCTGATCGAAAGCGTCAAAGGCTATACGGCTTATGAAAAAAGCACTTTGGACGCGATTATTGAAAAACGCAACGCCGCCTTTAACGCTCAAACGCCGGCGGAAAAAGCGGCCGCTGAAAACAGCCTGACCCAAGGCTTGAAAACTTTGTTCGCGTTAAGCGAAAACTATCCGGACTTAAAGGCCAGCGAAAACTTTATTCAACTGCAAAATTCTTTGAATACGATTGAAGACGATTTGCAAAACGCCCGCCGTTACTATAACGCAACCGTTCGAAACCTGAATACGGCGATTGACGCTTTCCCGTCGAACTTGATCGCCCGACATTTCGGATTTGAAAAACGCGAATTTTTCGATATCGACGAAACGGAAAAAGCAAACGTACGAGTACAGTTCTGATCAAAAAATGTTTTATTTTTTCAAACGAGGTGAAAGATGAAAAGAATTCTTTTATTTCTTTTCTTTTGTCTGATTTCTTTTCCGGTTTTGGCCGAAGAGGCTATTACGAATTATGACGTCACCCTCACCGTCAGGCCCGATGCATCCGTCTTTGTAACGGAACGAATTACCGTCAAAAGCGAAGGTGAGGCAATCAAACGCGGCATCTATCGGGATCTGCTTAGAAGAAAAGGCGTAAAATATCGCGATATATCCGTAAAACGTAACGATCAGCCGGAACCATTTTCCGTCCAACATAAAAAAAAATACGTGCGTATTTATACGGGAAAGTATGAAGTACTACTGCCGCAAGGTTTTCATACTTATGAAATTTCTTATGTGGCGGATAATATCATTCAGGGATTTTACATTTATGACGAACTTTCTTGGTACGTGACGGGAAACGAATGGGATTTCCCGATAGAACGCGTCTCCGCCCGCGTTATTTTGCCGGACGGCGCAAATATAAAAGACGCCGCTTCATATCAAGGGGAACAAAAATACTCGGAATTCGCCGGATATAACGCATCAACCGGAGAATTTCATGCGACCAGACCTTTGAAAAAGAATGAAGGTTTAACGATCATCGTAGGATTCGACAAAGGCTTTGTATCCGTTCCGCCTGTCCCTTTTTATAAACTGCCGTTCAAATCGTCTTTGTACTTTTCGATAGGCATTTTGTTGGCGTATATGTTCGTCAGCTGGCTTTTGTTCGGCAGGGATCCGGCAAAAGAAACTATTATGCCGCGTTTTGACACTCCCGCGAATTTAACGCCGGCTCAGGCTTGTTGGATTTATTCCTACGGTCGGGCAAACGATGAATGTATATTGGCAGCTTTGCTGCAAGGCTGTCTTTCCGGATATTTAAAAATCACGGAAAAGGGAAAAAATATATTTCATCTGTCGTGCTTGCGTAAATCGCAAAACGAAGAAGAAGCAAATCTCTGTATTACAAAACAAACTTTTGAAAAAAAATACTCCATCGGTTCGGATGTCCTTTATACTTTTTTTTATGAATTCATGGTAAAAAAAATGAATAAGCGGTATTTTACAACCAATCTGCCTTGCCTCATTCTGGCGGGAATATTGCTATTCGTTTTATCTATGTATATGTGCAAAACAAGCGGAATTTCGGGAAAACACACATTTTTTTCGGCGTTTACTTTTTCAGCTCTGCTCCCCACAATAAGCACACAGCAATCGCTCATTGTCGCCGGAAGAATCCGTCGGCTCATATTAATTCCCTTCGCCTTTCTCTTTGGTTTTTACCTGATCTCATACTTCTGTTCTTGCGGCCTTTATTCTTTGCATAGTCCGCAAGTGATTTTAGTACATTTTGGATTTGTGGGCAGCCTGGCCATTACCGTCTACAGCTATCTGATCATTCGCCCGAAGCCCGAAGCCATGCAGGTTATAGCCCATATCGACGGCATAAAAATGTTTTTAAAAGAAAAAGAAAGCGACATGTCTTCCCTTGTCGCTTCCGATAAAATTGAAAAACTGTTGCCTTATGCCGTTTTTCTGGGATTGGAAGACGAATGGGAAGAAAAGATGGGAATACATCACGACGGATCGATTTACGCCCCGAAATGGTATTCGGACCAAGCATTTAAATGTCGTTCGTTTGCTTCAAATTTCTTATCAACATTTCTAGCCTCTCGCACGGACAAAATAGAATGGAAGTGGCGGCCGAGACGCGGCGGATTTTTTGGCGGCGGTTTCGGCGGCGGCGGCGGTCATTAACGATAAACGTATTTTTTTCAGGTTGCCATCTATGAAAAAATTTTTGCTTTTTATTCTCTTCTTTGCATCTTTTTCGGCCTCTGCCGAAGAAGCAATCTCAGATTATGACGTCACCCTCACCGTCCGACCCGACGCGTCCGTCGTTGTGACGGAAAAAATCACCGTCAAAGTCGAAGGCATTAAAATCAGGCGCGGCATTTATCGCGACCTGCCGAAAACAAAAGGCGTTAAATATCAGGTTTTGTCGGTAAAACGAAATAATCAGCCGGAACCTTTTTTTACCGAAACACACGGAAAATATCTGCGTATCAATACGGGAACGGATAAATTCCTACCGCGTAACGTCTATCATGATTTCGAAATTTCTTATATAGCGGAAAATGTCATTCTGGGGTTTAACGATTATGACGAACTTTATTGGAACGTCACGGGAAACGATTGGGATTTCCCGATAAAGCAAGCGTCCGCCCGCGTTATTTTACCGGACGGCGCTCGTATCAAGCAGTTTTCAACGTACCAAGGCAGAACGGGATCCAAAGAACCCGCCGGATACCAAGCATCGCCCGAAAAATTTTATGCGACCAGATTCCTGCAAAGGAAAGAAGGTTTGACGATTGCCGTCGGATTTGACAAAGGTTTTGTAAATATTCCTCCCGCCCCTCTTTATGTGATGCCGTTAAAATCGGCTTTGAACATTTCGATCGCCGCTTTGTTGGCTTATCTGGTGATCAGCTGGGCCATGTACGGCAAAGACCCCGACAAAGATGCCGTCATGCCGCGATTTGACACACCTACGAATCTGACACCCGCGCAGGCTTGTTGGATATACTCTTACGGAAAAGCCGTGCAAGAATGTATGACCGCCGCTTTGTTGCAAGGCGGCGTTTCCGGATTTTTAAAAATCAAGGAAGCGGAAGATTTTCATTTGACGGAATTGCGCGAGCCGACAAACGGAGAAGAAAAATTTATCAAAAGATACCTGAAACTGCCTGCGACCTTCGGCAAAAAATATTCCCAAAAAATGGCTAAATTCGAACTTGAATTTATATCGTTTATGATGCAAAAAACCGGCAATCGGTATTTTGCGACCAACAGGCCGTTTGTCGTTTTGGCGTTCTTATTGATGATCGGATTAACGGCCTACCAATGTCTGTTGGCCGATCTGTTGCCGATGGCGGGATTTATGACTTTTTATCTGTTGTTTATCATTCCCATGGGAACGGAAATCACAAAAATTCTTGCCACAGGAAAATTCCGATGGGGAGCTTTGTTCGGCCTTATCTTTATCTGCCTGCACTTTTCGTCGTTTGCAATCACCTTTATCTCACAAAACGGACAAGCGATTGATATCATTAAATTCTACGGCATAAGCATTCCGGTGATTTTAATCTACGCCCACCTGATTATACGTCCGACGCGCGAAGGTATGCAAGTTATTGCCCACGTTGAGGGAATAAAGATGTTTTTAAAAGCGATCAACACTCCCCACGAAGTCAACTTCGACAAAATGGAAAAGCTCCTGCCCTACGCCGTTTTTCTGGGGCTGGAAGATGAATGGGAAGAAAAGATGAAAATCGTCACAAACGCACAGCATTATTCCCCGACATGGCATTCGGGCAGAAGATTCAGATGCAATTCATTTTGCTCGGGATTTGCGTCAACCCTTTCCTCGTCATGCGTTCGCCCCAGACGATCGGGATCCGGCGGCGGCGGATTTTCGGGCGGCG
>JAZNBT010000087.1:0-6380 GCA_045587165.1 Alphaproteobacteria bacterium
CATGAAGTTATCTCCAAATTAAAACTTAATTGAGTTTTTACAGGAGTTGAAGAGGAAAATCAAGGTGTTTTTTTGTATTTACCGGTGTTTTTTTGTTTTATCCCGCTTTTAATGTTTTAACCGCTTCGTCTTTGCAAAACAGATAAAGCAGTAAACGCAAAGCTTTGCCCCGTTCGGAAGAAAGGTTTTCATCTATGTTCATAATGTATTTGGCATCGTTACGCGCCATTGTCAGCAAATCACGGTCAATCGATAAATCGGCGATTTTGAATTCCTGCATACCGCTTTGTTTCGTGCCTAACACTTCGCCCGCTCCGCGCAACGTCAGGTCTTCTTCCGCGATTTTAAAGCCGTCCTGTGTTTCCCTCATCGCAGTCAGGCGTGCTTTTGCAGTGGTACTGAGAGGATCGGCGTAAAGCAATAAGCAGGTGGAGGCTTTTTCCCCACGTCCGATGCGACCGCGTAACTGGTGCAACTGTGCCAAACCAAAGCGTTCCGCGTGTTCAATGACCATGACGGTCGCAGTCGGGACATCTACGCCGACCTCGATAACCGTTGTTGCAACCAAAATATCCAGTTCGTTTCCGGCAAATTTTTGCATGACGGCATCTTTTTCGGCGCCTTTCATTTTACCGTGAACCAATCCGATGCGATCGGGAAACAGCTTGTTTAAATACTCAAAACGTTCTTCCGCCGCAGCCAAGTCAAGTTTTTCACTTTCTTCGACCAATGGACAAACCCAATAAACTTTATTGCCTTCTGCCAGCGTTCGTTTCAGGGCCGCCGCTACTTCGTCCAAACGGGAGGAATGTAAAACTCGTGTTGCAATCGGTTTTCGCCCCGGAGGCAATTCGTCAATCTGCGATGCTTCCATATCTCCGTAATAGGTCAAGGCCAGCGTGCGAGGAATGGGAGTCGCCGTCATAACCAACATATCCGCCGATTTTCCTTTTTCAGACAGGCTTAAACGTTGATGAACCCCGAATTTATGCTGCTCGTCAACAACGGTCAGAGCTAAATCTTTGAAAACAACGTCTTCGGAAAACAAAGCGTGCGTTCCGATAATGATTTGAGCTTCGCCGTTGGTGATTTTATTTAAAATTTCTTGGCGTTTTTTTCCTTTATCTCTGCCCGTCAGCAGAACGGTATTGACGCCGCCCGCCGCCGCATTTTTGGAAATCGAGTTAAAATGCTGATTGGCTAAAATATCCGTCGGAGCCATTAACGCCGCCTGACTGCCCGCTTCGACAGCATTCAGCATGGCGAATAACGCAACCATTGTTTTTCCGGATCCGACATCGCCTTGAACAAGGCGCAACATACGCAGTTCGGAATCCATATCCGCGTTTATTTCTTTTAAAACCTTTATTTGTGCGTTGGTTAATGAAAAGGATAAAGCGTTAAGTACTGCTTTTCGAATTTTTCCGTCGCCATGAATCGAACGTCCCGCAATACGGCGCATATTCTGGCGTACAAGGGATAATGCCAATTGATTTGCGAGCATTTCATCATAAGCCAAACGCTGTTTTGCAAGCCGTGTTTTTTGCAAATCTTCCTCATTTTCAGGGCAATGGAGCGTTTTTAACGCCGTTTGAAAATCCGGCCAACGTTCGCGTTTTACCATGGCGGGGTCTTGCCATTCAGGCAGAATCGGCATTTTTTCGATTCCGATACGAACGGCTTTGTTTAAAATTTTTCCGGACAAACCCGCCGTTAAGGGATAAACGCACTCAATCGCCGGAATTTTTGCCAAATCCGTTTCGGGAACGATATAATCGGGATGTGTCATTTGAATTTGAGCGTTTGCCGTGCCGAAACGTTCGATTTTCCCGCTGATAAATCGTTTCTCTCCGATCGGCAAAACCTGTTCCGGATAGTTTCCGAAAGCGTGAAAAAAGACGACGTTTATTTGTCCGGTGTCATCATGACAAATCACTTTATAAGGGCTTTTGCGTGTCGAAGGCGGTAAATGACGGTCGACGACGACCTCAATCGTAACAACGCCTGTTTGCGGGGCGTCCGCGATTTTTGTTTTTAGCCGTCTGTCAATAAAGCCCGTCGGCATATGAAATAATAAATCCGCGATTGTCGATCCGCATAGTTTTTCGCATAAAACAGCCGTTTTTTTACCTATCCCCGGCAGACTTTCCAACGGAGCGAAAAAAGGAAACAGAATTTCGGGACGCATCGGCGGATTTCCTAAAAATAAAAAGTGATTTTCTTTTTTTTATATTGTATTTATCTTGACTGACGGAGCAAGTTTAAAATGAAGTTTTCAAAAAATCCCGAAAAACATTTGTTAGCTGGCGTTCCTGACAATTATGCCGCTTTGATTATCGCGCAAATGACGCGCGATACGGGCGATGTCGTGCATATTTGCCGCGACGATATCCGGATGGCGGTGTTGGCTGAACAATTGGATTTTTTTGCTCCGGATATCAAAGTTTTACTTTTTCCCGCTTGGGATACCGTTCCTTATGACCGGGTGTCGCCGAATACCGATGTTGTTGCCAAACGTCTGGAAACCCTCTCCGCTTTGCATGCCGATAAAAGCGGCAAAAACCGTTTGGTCTTGACAACGGTCAATGCTGTTTTGCAGCGTGTGCCGCCGTTTGATTTCTTCAAGGCTTCTCTTTGTGCCGAGGCAGGAAAAACCTTTGATGAAAAAGCGTTTTACGACTTTTTGGAAAAGAACGGCTATCAACGTACGGAACAAGTGATGGAGGCCGGAGAATACGCGGTTCGCGGCGGGATTGTTGATGTTTTCGCACCTGGAACGCCGGAGCCTTTGCGTTTGGATTTGTTCGGAGACGAGCTGGAAACAATCAGAACGTTCGACCCGATGACGCAAAGGACAACCGGTAAGATCGACCGTTTTATTTTTAAACCGGTCAGTGAAGTGGTGTTGGACGCTGACGCCGTATCGCGTTTCCGTACGGGATACCGTGAATTATTCGGGGCCGGGGCTAAAGACATTTTGTACGAAAGTGTTTCCGAACACCGCCGTTTTCAAGGTATGGAGCATTGGCTTCCGTTGTTTCATGACGGTATGGATACGTTGTTTGCTTTTATTCCGGATGCCGTCGTTTCTTTGGATTATCAGGCGGAAGAGGCCGCTCTGGGACGTTTTGAACAAATCGGCGAATTTTATCAGGCACGCAAAGATGGCGAAAAAAACGGTCTGACCGACGGCGGAATGATTTATCATCCCGTCCCCGTGGAGCGTATGTTTCTGGATCGGGAAGAGTTAAACAGATTGTTGTCGGGTCGTGCGCTTTATTGTCATTTTCCCTTTGCCGCTCCTGAAAAAACGGGAAACGTCGATGTCATTGATGCGGCCGGACGGGCCGGACGGGATTTTTCCGCCGAGCGCGCCGTTCCCGATACGGATGTTTATGACGCCATCCGTCAATTCATCGTCGCAGAACGATTGGCAAAAAAACAAGTCGTTCTTTGCGCTTTTTCGACCGGATCGCGAGTCAGGATATCTTCTTTGCTCAAAGAACGCGGAGTCATCACGGTTGAGTGCGAAACATGGAAAGATGCCTTGGAAACAACGGACGGATCGCCTTTTGTCGTCTTGCCGCTGGAGCAGGGATTTAAAACGGATCGGCTGACCGTTATTTCGGAATCCGATATATTGGGAGATCGTTTGATCCGTTCGGTTAAGCGAAAAAGACGCGGAGATCAGTTTATTTCCGATGTATCCTCTTTAAATGAAGGCGACTTGGTCGTCCATATCGATCACGGTATCGGACGATATCGGGGATTGATGACACTGCAGGTCGGCGGCGCACCGCATGATTGTGTTTGTCTGGTTTATGCCGATGATGACAAGCTGTTCGTTCCCGTCGAAAATATTGAAGTCCTTTCCCGTTACGGATCTGAACAGGCCGGCATTTTGCTGGATAAACTAGGCGGTGCCGCATGGCAAGCGCGCAAGGCAAAGCTGAAAAAGCGTGTTCGCGATATGGCGGATGCTTTAATTAAGGTTGCGGCGGAACGTCATTTGAAAAAAGCAGATGTCTTGCCGGTTTCAACAGGTGTTTATGATGATTTCTGCGCTCGTTTTCCTTATGCTGAAACGGAAGATCAGGAAAAAAGCATTCAAGATGTCTTAAACGATTTGACCAAAGGGCGGCCGATGGATCGTTTGGTTTGCGGCGACGTCGGTTTCGGAAAGACGGAAGTCGCTTTGCGGGCGGCTTTCGCCGCGGCCATGAACGGCGTGCAAGTCGCCGTCGTCGTGCCAACCACTCTTTTAGCCAGACAACATTATGAAACATTTATCAAGAGATTGGACGGTTTTCCTTTACGTGTCGCGCAGTTATCCCGTCTGACCGGCGCAAAACAAGCGTCCTCCGTTAAAAAGGAATTGGCTGAAGGCAAGTTGGATATTGTTGTCGGAACGCACGCTTTGTTGGCAAAGACGGTTGATTTTAAAAATTTAGGGTTGCTGATCGTTGATGAAGAACAGCATTTCGGCGTTGCGCACAAAGAACGACTGAAACAATTGCGGGCGAATGTTCATGTGCTGACGTTGACGGCGACGCCTATTCCGCGCACGTTGCAGATGGCTTTGACGGGCGTCAGGGAATTAAGCATTATTGCAACGCCGCCCGTAGACAGATTGGCCGTTCGTACTTTTGTCCTGCCGTTTGATCCGGTCATTATCCGCGAGGCGTTGATGCGCGAACGTATGCGCGGCGGTCAGACGTTTTATGTTTGTCCCCGTATTTCCGATATGGACGACATTATGAAAAAGTTGAAGGCTCTTGTGCCTGAAATCAAAGTCGTCGCCGCTCACGGTCGCATGACGCCTAAGGAATTGGAAGATATTATGACTGCGTTTGCCGATAAAAAGTATGATATTTTATTATCGACGACGATTATTGAATCCGGTTTGGATATGCCATCCGTTAATACGATCGTTATTCATCGTGCGGATATGTTCGGATTGGCGCAATTGTATCAGCTGCGCGGGCGTGTCGGACGGTCAAAAACACGCGGCTATGCCTATCTGACGTTGCCACCTCATCAAAAAGTCGGAAAAACAGCGCTGAAACGTATGGAAGTTATGCAAAAATTGGATACGTTGGGGGCGGGATTTACTTTGGCAAGTTATGACTTGGATATTCGCGGGGCAGGAAATCTGTTAGGCGAAGAACAATCCGGTCACATTAAAGAGGTCGGCATAGAGCTTTATCAGAAAATGTTGGAAGAAGCCGTTGCGGAAGCTCGCAGCGGCGGTGGAACGGAAGATGACAAGCAAACAGACTGGTCGCCGCAAATTAATGCCGGTATGCCGGTTTTGATTCCGGAGACGTACGTGCGCGATCTTGGAATCCGTATGGGGCTGTATAAACGTCTGGCCGAAATGACCGAATTAAATGAAATTGAAGTGTTTGCAGCCGAAATGACCGATCGTTTCGGCACTTTGCCGACCGAAGTCGAAAATTTATTGGAAATAATTGCTGTAAAAACCTTGTGTCGCAAGGCTAACGTTGAAAAAATCGATGCCGGCCCCAAGGGGGCGGTGATCAGCTTGAAAAATAATCGCTTTCCAAATCCCGCGGGACTTGTTAAATTCATAGCGCAAAATAACGGCGCGGCGAAAATCAGACCCGATCAAAAGATCGTTTACAAACGTGTTTGGGATATCGCCAAAGATCGTATCAGGGGTATGAAAAAGCTGATGATAAAAATGGCGGAGATTGCATCTGAATCAAATTAAATCAATTTGTTGCACTCTCTTTTTAATGTAGCGGGTTAGATAAAAATGAACAAAGAAACACACATTTTAACAATTATTTGTCCGGACAAAACAGGCATTGCCGCACGTGTTTTCGGATTTATTGCCGAGCAGGGCGGTTTTATCGTCGAGGCGGCTCAATTCGGGGATGATTTAAGTCAACTGTTTTTCATGCGCATTGTCTTTACAACACAAACGGAAAACGGATTCAGAGATGAATTTAAAGCAGCCTTTCTGCCTTTGGCCGACGAATTTGAAATGAATTGGAAATTGCATAACGGCGATCGTCCTGCGCGTTTATTGCTGGCCGTGTCTAAAGAAAGTCATTGTTTGAACGATTTACTCTACCGCTACAGAGCCGGACTTTTAAACGTTGATATCGCGGGGGTCGTTTCCAATCACGAAGATATGCGTGATTTCGTCGAATGGCATAAAATTCCTTATTATTATTTCCCGTTGCCGAAAGGATCTTCGTTTGAAGAAAAGCGGGCACAGGAAAATAAGATTTTGGCTTTGGTTGACGAGTTGCGTATCGATCTGGTCGTTTTGGCGCGTTATATGCAGATTTTATCAGATGAAATGTGTCATGCTCTAAAAGGCCACTGCATTAATATTCATCATTCGTTTC
>JAZNBT010000088.1:0-2122 GCA_045587165.1 Alphaproteobacteria bacterium
AGACGATAGCCTTCATTGCGATAATTGCAACGCTTGTTCAGATAATCGAAATGTTCCTGCAAAAAAGTATACCGTCGCTTTATTCCGCACTCGGCATTTATCTGCCGCTCATAACGACAAACTGTGCGGTTCTCGGCGTTACACTTTTAAACATCAATAACGAATACGATTTTATTACTTCGGTCGTATACGGTTTTTCCGCAGGCGTAGGTTTTCTTGTTGCGATCCTTCTTCTTTCCGCTATCCGCGAAAGAATTGCTTATTCGGATATTCCCAAACCGTTCAGAGGATTTCCCATTGTTCTCATCGCCGCGGCGCTGTTGAGCATTTCGTTTATGGGATTCCAGGGCCTTAAACTTCCGTTTTAAATAACGGATAAAAAATTAGCACGGGAGACAATTCGGATGGATATCATTCAAATTCTTATAACCGTTTTGATCATGGCTGTTTTCGGCCTTTTCCTCGGTTTTCTCATTGCTTTGGCAAGTAAATTCTTGTTTGTAAAAAAAGATGAACGCATTGATCTGATCGTTGAACAGCTCCCCGGCGCAAACTGCGGCGGTTGCGGTTTTGCTGGCTGCGGTGCGTACGCAGAGGCTGTCGTTTCCGGCAGAGCACCCGTAAACAAATGCCCCGTAGGCGGAGACTCTGCGGCTGAAGGCATAGCAAAGGTCATGGGTGTAAGTTCTCAGAAAACCGTTAAGATGAGGGCGCAGGTCCTTTGCAGCGGCACAAACAGTCTTTCAAACAGAAAATATAATTACGTCGGTCTTAAAGACTGCCTTTCGGTTGCAAAACTCGGCAACGGTCCGAAAGAATGTCAGTATGGATGTATCGGCCTCGGAACCTGCGTAAAAGCATGTCCGTTCGGTGCGATAAAAGTTGAAAACGGCGTTGCGGTGGTAGAATACGAAAAATGCCGCGCATGCGGTATGTGCGTTTCTTCATGTCCGCAGAAACTCATTCAACTCATTCCTTTCGATACCGATATTTGGGTCGGATGCCGTTCTCACGACAAAGGACCGATCGTTCGAAACCTTTGTAAAGTCGGCTGTATCGGATGCGGACTTTGCGCAAAAGTCTGCCCTGCAGGCGCGATAACAGTAAACGAAGGCGTTGCCCAGATCGATTACGAAAAATGTGTCAACTGCGGTGCTTGCGTTGAAAAATGTCCGAGAAAGATAATCTGGTCGGGTAAAATCCAGATGTCGCTCGGAGATACGATTGCAAACGAGCTCGTTACCGACACAGCAGAAACCCCAAAGAGACGTTCCAGAGTTGATAAACTTATGGACGAAGACAGATAAATGATTTTTAAACGACAGAAAAATTACAGATACACGCCGACAAAAAAACCTCTTTCGAAAAAACGGATCGCACTGTATGCAATAATTGCAGCAGTGCTGTTCGTTATCGGTTTCTTTTCGGCAAATCCCATAATGACGTTGGTAGGTATGTTTTTATGAAAGGTATAATAAACGACAGATCTGTCGATTTTGAACAGGGTCAGACTCTCCTTGATATTCTCGCAAATTCCGGTTTTACGCTTGACGCACCCTGCGGAGGCAGAGGTGTCTGCGGCAAATGCAAAGTAACCGCAAGCGGCAATCTTTCCGAAATGACGGAAAAAGAAAAAGCTCTTCTGACCGAAAGCGAAATAAACAGCGGCATTCGTCTTGCTTGCTTCTGCCGCGCGGAAGGTGAATTTGCGTTATCTACGGGTAATTCTTTTTACCAAATACAGACGACTTCCGACCGCGAGGAATACGAGATCGACCCTTCGGAAAAAGTAAAAGAATTCGCAAAAGAAAACGGCAAAGCGATCGGTATTGCCATAGATATCGGAACGACGACCGTGGTCTGCGTTTTTTACGACCTTATCAGCGGCGAAAAACTTTTTACAACATCTGCGATCAATGCGCAGAAAAATTTCGGCGGCGACGTTATGTCCCGTATCGGATTTGCGATCGATAATGAAAACGGCGATGAAACGCTCCAGAACGCGATCATCGGTCAGATCAACGGAATGATCGAAAAATCCGGAATAGATAAAAAATTAATTGCAAAAATAACTATCGGCGGCAATACCACGATGCAGCTTACGGCGGCAAGACTTTCGATA
>JAZNBT010000089.1:0-18378 GCA_045587165.1 Alphaproteobacteria bacterium
CATATCTTCGTCCGTATAGGGATAATGGTCTGAAAACGCCTGTGTTTCAACAACATCGCAGCCATAAGCCCTTAACATGTCAAAAAATTTGTCGGGATATCCGATACCGGCAAACGCAAAGACCTTTTTGCCAGACAATTGCGCAATTTTTGCAACGTCTTGTTCGATATGAGTCCCGACAAACGGCAATGCCGCAAAACGCTTATTAATCCACTCTTTAACCTTGGCCTTATCTTTGCCGACGACGATAAAAGCATCGGCACGCCGCAAACCGTCACACACCGGTTCGCGCAAAGGTCCGGCCGGAAAAACCTTACCGTTACCGAAACCGTAACGTCCGTCAAAAACGGCAAAAGACAAATCCTTCACCAACTGCGGATTTTGAAAACCGTCGTCCATAATGATAACTTCCGCACCGATTTTTTCCGCCGTTTTCGCCCCGCGCGCCCTATCGGCGTCAACGATCGTCGGAGCGACACGCGCTAAAATCAAAGCCTCATCACCCGTATCTTTCGCCGTGTGCTTATCAAGATCGACCAAAACATTACTCAATCCGCCGCCATAACCGCGCGTCAAGAAAACCGGTCGCATACCGTTCATTTTAAAGTATTCGGCAATTGACACCGCCAACGGCGTTTTACCGACGCCGCCCATCACCAGATTGCCGACGCAAACAACCGGTATTTTAGATCGATACGACTTTGTATTTTTTAATTTTTGACGAAGTCCCCATGCGTACACTCGCCCCAAAGGGGACAGCACTTTTGCTAAAAAAGCATTTTCTTTTTGCCAAAATTTCGGCGATTTTAACGGCATCATCCCCTCTATTCAGCATCGGCAAAATAATCTGCCAAATGCGGCATCAAACGTTCCAAAACATTGGATTCCGCAACGGCAAAAGCTTCTGCGTTTTTCTGTTTTTCCGCCAACAGTTTTTTATCCGTCAAAAGTTCCGTCAACGCACCTGCCAATTCGGCTTCATTTTCGGCGACAAACAACGCGTCCGCACTTTTGGCGCGAGAAACGATTTCACGGAAATTCATCATATACTGGCCACAGACGACGGCTTTTCCCAAACGCGCCGGTTCAATAATGTTCTGTCCGCCGAACGGGATCATTGACCCGCCGACAAAAGCCGCAACCCCCAAACGATAAAACAACCCCATCTCTCCGATCGTATCGGCCAGATAAATATCCGTATCCGGTAGAATGTCCTCTTTTCGCGAACGGCGGGCGACCGTCAACCCTGCGTTTTTAAATATCCCTTCGATTTCATCGGCCCGATTCGGGTGACGCGGAGCAATCACCGTTAAAACATCGGGAATCTTTTCCTTTAAGGCTTTATGGGTATTAGCGACGACCGTATCTTCGCCCGCATGCGTACTGCCGCCCGTCCAACAGGCCCTGCCGCCGATTTGTCCCTGCATGCGTTTCAGCTCGTTTTCATCAACGGGCAACGGAGCGGAAGCAAACTTGATATTACCGACACAATCCGTATTTTTTGCGCCGATGGCTTTTAATCTGTCGGCATCCTCCTGCGTCTGACCGAAAGACTTTACAAACATATCCTGAATTTGCGCACTGAAACGCGGCATTTTTTTCCAACGGGCGAAGGAACGATCCGACACGCGGCCATTAATTAAAAGCAAAGGAATTTTACGTTTTGAAATCACCGATAAAATGTTCGGCCAAAATTCGGATTCCAACCACAAAACCAGATCCGGCTTCCAGTAATCGACAAAGCGCGTAACCTGAGGCATGCAATCAATCGGAATATATTGGTGAAACGCCTTTCCAGACAAACGTTTTTCCATTAACTGAGCGGATGTCACCGTTCCCGATGTCACCATAATATGCACATCCGGATACTGTTCCTGAATTTTGGCAATCAATGTTTGCATAGACAATGTTTCACCGACGCTGGCTCCATGCAGCCAGACAAGCTTACCTTCCGGACGCGGACGGGAAGCGAACCCCATACGTTCCCCGAAACGGTTCAAATCTTCTTTGCCGCGGGATTTGCGCACGGCCAGATAAGCGGCAATCAGCGGATATCCGATATATGTTGCCGCCCGATAAAGAGATACCGACATTAAATTCATTGCTGTGTTCCTTCCATGCGCAAGGGAAGCCGGCCTTTAAAATCAACGCGCCGATCGGCTTCCTCCGTTAAATCAATTAATCTGTTTTCCAAAATCTGACGCCATTCTTCCACTCCGTTCTGATCCAAATCAGAGGGGATGTAAATAGGTTCGCTGAACAAAACGATGCCTTTATTAAATAAAAAGGGAAATAAAAACTTATCCCACGTTTTCAACATTTTCCCACGACGAACGGAATAAGCCGACAAAACGATCGGTTTTTTCGATTTCTTCGCCAATTGGACCAATCCTTCAGTCATTTTATATCCGGGCTTACGACCGTCGGGAGACAACGCCACCACATTAGCCGAAACATTCACTGTCCGGATCATTTCCAACGCCGCGACCGCACCGCCGCGTTTTGACGATCCGTTAATCGGCTGTATCCCCAACCCTTTCATCGCCGAAGCCATAATACGCCCGTCCCGATGCAAAGAAATCAAAACAGATACTTTTTTCTGCGGCTTTCGATCCAACACCAAAAACATATCCGACAAGGCCCGACCGTGCCAAAAAGCGATAAAATAAGAAAAATCACCGTTTATATATTCATCTCGCAATCCGTCCATCGTCCAACGTGACGTTTTATAAACCAGCCAAACATATAAAAACAGTACTTGCCCCATTACCGCCTGGACAAACGTGCTTTTACCGATCCCTTTAAATATTCGTATTTTTTTACGCATTGGCAGCATCACTTCGGGGTTAACAAACAGATTTCTTTTTTTAACTTACTATATGTTTATTAACAAGAGATAATCAAAAATATTATTTTCATTTTGACTTTGCGCCATTCCTTCTTACACTATTATCCGGATCCGTTTTAAAATAAGGAAGGAAAAATGATCCGCAGAATATTGCTCAGCCTGTTATGCCTTGCCGTTTTACCGCTATCCGCCTGCATCAAGGAAAAAAAGAAAACAGAAGATGAACTTGTTTCGACCGTACAGCTTCAACAGCCGGAAAAAGTATTGGATTACCTTTCGTTATCGGCACATTTTTTAATCAATCAACAATTGCCGGACGGATTTTTTAAATACGAATACGACTTTATCACCGGCAATCACACTCATTGGGACAATGTTATCCATCAAACACGAGCCGGTTATGCACTGATACAATATTATATCTTTTTAATCAGAAACAACATTGATGCGCAACAAGCGTCCATCGTTTTATCTTCCGTTTCCAAAGCTTTAAAAGGATATGCGGCCGCTTCCGTCGTTCACAGCGACATGCCCGGCAAACTGATTTCCTTTTATTACAACAAAAGCGGCGTTTCCACGCCTCAGACGCGCAAAGTTTCACCGAAACATAAAATCCAAAGATTGGAAGCGGAAATCGCCGCGACGGCCTTTGCTTTGATGACGGAAACTTCTTATTGGAACACCACCAGCGACAACACTTACGCCCAAGACCGTGAAGAATGGCGCAAAGCGTTGATTTACCATACGCAACAGGCATTAAAAACACCGGCGCAAAAAAATTCCTTCATGCCGTATATCTGGCAAACGTTTGCGATCTATCAGCAAATCATCCCGTCCGACAAAGAAATTGCGGCGCTGTTACCCGAAATAGACGCCTATTTCATGACGTTGCCGCGTTATATGAAAGATGTTGAAGATTATACATGGGACATGTTGGCGGCAAATCAACGTTATCAGATGACGCAGCAACTGTCATTTGTCAACTTTGCCGCACGTCAAACGACTAAAATTTTAGAAAACATATATACTCAACACGACACGACAATTAACAGCTGTTCGCTTTCGTTGGGACTGGTTGACGCATCAATGATACTGGCCGGCAAAAGCGGCGATTATGCACGAATAGAACAAACGGCGTTGGGGCGCAGTCAGTTGGAATACTACAGTTCGTTAAAATATACGATTCTGCCAAATCAAACTTGGATCGCATTAGGTCCCGGCCGCACACTTCACGCCCAAGATTTCAAACGTTTTGCAGGAGCATCCGTTTTCGGCATGCATATCCCCAAAACAAACATCGGATTGGTCGAACTGTGTTTGCTGACGGGCATGCGTTTTTCCAATGAAGACATTAAAGAATTAAAACAAAGAAAGGACAAAGAATAATCTTTATCCTTTCAAATCCGTTCGTTTTGAGATCATTTCGCCGGCGGATTATCCGCCCCCGGCAAACGCGGCGGCATCGTTTTCTTTAATACGGGACGTTTAATCAGCCTTTTGACTTCTGCCGTTTTAAGAGGAACTTCTTCAAAATCCGCATCTTGCACGATGTTATCGGATTCTGTTGTTTTTTCCGACATATCATCACCGGAACCGACGATTTTTAAAGCATCATCGACAACGCGTATCTTTACGACGGAGTTTTCTCTGATCGCTCCGTCCAAAATTGCCATAGCCAACTGATTTTCCAATTCGCGCTGTATCAAACGTTTCAACGGTCTGGCTCCGTACATCGGTTCATAGCCGGTATCCGCCAACCAATTCAAGGCCTTTTCATCCAAATCCAGTTTAATATGACGTTCTGTCAAACGATTATCCAAACGGGCCAACTGAATTTGGACGATTCCCTGCATATCCAAACGGTTTAGACGGCGGAACAACAATATTTCATCCAACCGGTTTAAAAACTCGGGCTTAAAAGAAGCTTGAACGATTTCCATAACAGCGGGACGAACCTTTTCGACATCTTCATCTTCAGGCTGATTTGCTAAAATCTGAGCCCCCAGATTTGATGTCAAAATAATCAACGTATTTTTAAAATCAACCGTATGCCCCTGCCCGTCCGTCAAGCGCCCGTCATCCAAAACTTGTAAAAGAATATTAAAGACGTCCGGATGAGCCTTTTCGACTTCATCGAACAAAATCACCTGATACGGCCGGCGACGCACAGCTTCGGTCAATACGCCGCCCTGATCGTATCCCACATATCCCGGAGGCGCCCCCAACAAACGTGCAACGGCGTGTTTTTCCATATACTCGGACATATCGATACGCAACAAAGCCGATTCATCATTAAACAAAAATTCGGCCAATGCCCGCGCCAGTTCGGTTTTCCCGACACCGGTCGGTCCTAAAAACAAAAACGATCCCATAGGCCTGTTCGGATCCTGCAAGCCGGAGCGCGAACGACGAACGGCATTTGACACGGCTTTGACCGATTCTTCCTGCCCGATCAAACGGGATTGAATATGTTCTTCCATATGTAACAGCTTTTCACGTTCGCCGGACAACATTTTATCAACGGGGATCCCCGTCCAACGGGACACAACCGCTGCAATCATTTCAGCTGTCACATTCTTACGTGCGGACACCTGCGCGGAAGCGGCCAGAGTTTCGGCGTCTTTTAATTTCTTTTCCAAATCAGGAATCTGTTTATAACGCAATTCGCCGGCCCGTTCATACATTCCTTCACGCAACGCTTTATCGACTTCTATTCTGGCGACATCCAACTGTTCACGCAATTTTGCCGCACCGGCCAACGCGTTTTTGCTAGACAACCATTCCGCTGTTTTTGACGCGGAATCCGATTCCAAATCCTGAATTTCCTTTTCCAGTTTAGCCAAATGTTCGACGGAAGCTTCGTCCGTTTCTTTTTTCAACGCCTCCCGTTCGATTTTCAATTGAATCAATCTGCGATCTATTTCATCTAAAACTTCGGGTTTGGAATCGATTTCCATGCGCAGCCGCGCTGCCGCTTCATCCATTAAATCAATTGCCTTATCCGGCAAAAAACGGTCGGAAATATAGCGATTGGATAATGTCGCCGCAGCGACTAAAGCGCTGTCCGAAATTTTTACGCCGTGATGCAATTCGTATTTTTCTTTAATTCCGCGCAAAATGGAAATTGTGTCTTCCTGCGTCGGTTCATCGACAAAAACCGGTTGGAAACGGCGAGCCAAAGCTGCATCTTTTTCCACGTATTTTCTATACTCATCCAATGTTGTCGCACCGATACAATGCATTTCTCCGCGAGCCAAAGCCGGCTTTAACAAGTTTGACGCATCCATGGAACCTTCACTGGCGCCGGCACCGACGATCGTGTGCATTTCGTCAATAAACAAGATAATCCGTCCGTCGGCGGCTTCGATTTCTTCCAAAACGGATTTCAGACGTTCTTCGAATTCGCCTCTGAATTTAGCCCCGGCGATTAAAGACCCCATATCCAAGGCCAATAATTTTTTATTTTTCAGGCTTTCCGGCACGTCTCCGTTGACAATACGCAAAGCCAACCCTTCGACGACGGCTGTTTTTCCGACGCCCGGCTCACCGATTAAAACAGGATTGTTTTTTGTTCTGCGGGACAAGACCTGAACGGCTCGCCTGATCTCTTCATCACGTCCGATAACGGGATCAAGCTTTCCTTCCTGCGCGCGCGCCGTATAATCAAGCGTATATTTTTTCAACGCCTTGTATTTTCCTTCGGCATTGGCAGAAGTAGCTTTTCTGCCCTGACGCAAATCTTCAATCGCAGCATTTAAACTGACCGCCGTCAGTTTACATTCGGTCAAAATACGGTGCACTTCGGTATTGGGAACGATCAGCATCGCCAACAATATCCGTTCCACCGTAACGTATTCGTCGCCGGCCTTTTGCGAGATTTCTTCGGCTTGCTGCATAATTTTGCCGAATTGTTGATTGGGATAACACTCAACGCTTTGACCGGACACTTTCGGCAATTTATCAATGGCCTCCGCCACAGCCTTTTTTGCCTGTTTCGGATCGCCGCCGGCTTTTTTAATCAGTCCGGCGCACATGCCTTCGTTATCGTCCAAAAAAACTTTTAATAAGTGTTCCGGCGTTAAAAACTGATTATCGTTTCGTTCCGCAACGCCTTGAGCCGACTGAATAAACCCGCGGCTTCTTTCCGTAAATTTTTCTATATTCATTTTGCGCCTCTAGCAAAAAAATCTCTTTCTAAGATAGGATTGTATTTTTTTTCGCACAAGAGGTTAAAAAGTTTAAAAGCCTGTTTTTTTATCTCTGCGTCAAGTGTGTGACTCAGGCGTCGACTTCAACCGTTTTTTTCACGGGCGGACGACCGCGGCGTTTTACGGTAACGACACCGTCCTGATCCTGTGATCCGGCCTTTTTCATTGACGGGCGACCGCGACGAGCCTTCATCTCGTTTTCAACCATGGCCGAAACGGGAACGGATAAATCCATTTTAACCGTTTCATTCAAATCTTTTTCTTTCATTTCTGTCGCCGCCGGAACAAACGTAACTATAACAGGTTCGCTTTCAACCGTTTCAGGCAAAACTTCAACCGTATTATTTTCAGCAGTCTCCGTTTCGGCGACAACATCAACCGTTTCTGTTTCCGGCTGATTTTGCGCAGAGAAACGAGCCCCTTCGGCGGCTATGGCCAACGCATTCAAACGCATATAATGATCGGCATGCTGCAAACAGCTTTCAGCCAAAACACGATCGGAAGACATCAATTCCTTAGCCGCGGAAAGATATTTTTCCATCAATTGGAACGCCGTTCCGCGCAACCTGCCCGCCGGACCGATACTGTCATAAACCGTATTGCGGTTCGGCCCGTTGTTAAATCTGCGGTTATTGTTATTAAAGTTATTATGGTTGCGTCCGCGCGAACGTCCCCGAGGATTCATGCCCATGTAATCGTACTCATCATTGTTGAAATTAAAAACACAGCGACCGTTATTTTCGGTAAAAACTCATTTGCTGTCTGCGCTTAAACTATATATATCTTCACAAATTTTCAATCTTTTTTTATAAAACATAGTCGATTTTCAGTAAAAAGCAGACAAACAGCGAATTATTCCCGCCAAATCCGCTCCAAAAGTATTAAAGCTAAGACCGGATGAACAAATAATTCGGCGAACGTCATTTTCCTGTCCTTTGCCGAATTCGGCAATAAAGACACCGCCTTTTTTCAATAACAACGGTAAAGCCGGAGCGATTTTACGATACGCATCCAGACCGTCCCGACCGCCGAACAACGCTTGTTTCGGATCAAACAAAACGACTTCCGGATCCAAGCTTTCCTTTTCCGTTTCCGCAATATACGGCGGATTGGAAATAACCAAATCAAACCGCCCCAGATTTTTTGCCCAACCGGACACATTCCAATCGGTCAAAACCGTTTCAAACCGACCGGACAACCCGTTTGCGACCGCATTTTCATCGGCAACAGCCAAAGCCGCGGCAGAGCTGTCAACGCCGACTGCCCGCGCCGAAATAAATTCGCATAAAAGCGCTTGAGCCAAACAACCGGATCCCGTTCCTAAATCCAGTACATTCAATGGCGAAGAACGATCCGGAAAAATTTTCAACGCTTCTTCGATTAACGTTTCGGAATCGGGACGCGGGTCAAGAACATCTTTCGTCACCTTGAAATCCAATCGCCAAAAACCGCGTGTCTGCGTAATTTTTGAAACGGGTTCCCGCGCCAAACGGCGACGAACGAAATCCTCAATCGCGCTTTGTTGATCCGGTTCGATTTCAAATTCGGGATTCATCCGTAAAAAAATCGGCGTTTTGGAAAGGCCGAACGCAACCAAAGCTCTGGCATCAACGGCGGGAGTTTCTATACCGGCCCGTTCAAAACGGTCTATTACCGACGCAAGGATTTCCCTGACGGATAAAGCCCCCATAAAATCAATCCAATTCGGACAATCTTGAGAGCTGATCTTCCGTAATCAAAGCTTCGACGATCTCGTCCAAAGCCGTTCCGTTCATAACTTCGTCAATTTTATATAACGTCAAATTAATGCGGTGATCGGTCACGCGTCCCTGCGGAAAGTTATACGTACGAATGCGCTCGGATCTGTCACCGGATCCGACCTGATTTTTACGATCGACGGCACGTTCTTTATTCAGCTGTTCCTGTTGAATGTCATACAAGCGGGAACGCAAAATGCGCATGGCGCGATCTTTATTTTTAAATTGCGACCGTTCATCCTGACAAGCGACGACGAATCCGGTCGGAATATGGGTAATACGAACGGCGGATTCCGTTTTATTAACGTGCTGACCGCCGGCGCCTGAAGCACGATAAACGTCGATTTTCAAATCTTTTTCATCAATCTTCAAATCGACTTCTTCGGCTTCTGGCAAAACGGCGACCGTAGCCGCCGACGTATGCACACGTCCCGAAGATTCCGTTTCGGGGACACGCTGGACACGATGCACGCCCGATTCAAATTTCAAACGTTCGAAAACGTTTTTGCCTGTAATGCTGGCGGAAGCTTCTTTATATCCTCCGATACCGGTATCGTTGACCGCCAACATTTCAAATTTCCATCCCTGAACCGCGGCATAATGTTCATACATACGGAATAATTCCGCGGCAAACAAAGCCGCCTCTTCGCCGCCCGTACCGGCGCGAACTTCCAAAATCGCGTTTTTTTCATCAATGGCGTTTTTTGGCAACAACAAAATCTTCAGCTGTTTTTCCAATTCGGGCAACTGTTCTTTGGCTTCATAAATTTCATCATGAGCCATCGAACGCATTTCGTCATCCGTTTCGGGATCGTCCAGCAACGCCTGCGCTCCGGCCATATCCGCCAAAACTTTTTTATAGTTTTGAATGGCGACGATGATTTCTTTTAATCCGGCCAATTCTTTGGAAAGTTTGACAAACGTATCTCCGTCAACGCTGTCGCCGGATCCCAGCAACGCTTCCAGTTCATCGTTACGCGCCAAAACGACGTCCAGTTTTTCTTCAAAACTCATTTTTTATGCTCCCTGCTTTTCCTTATACTTTTGCATAAAAGCATTTAAATCGGCAAGTTCGACTTCGCTTTGATCGCCCGTATCCAAATCACGTACGGTTACAACACCCTTTTCATGTTCGTCCGACCCCATAATGATCGCAGTACAAGCATTGATTTTATTGGCTTTTTTCATACGCTTGCCCATATTTCCGGAATACGCCATATCGACAATGAAACCGTTTTGACGCAATTCATGAGCCGTTCGCATAATCGGCAACAAGGTATCTTCGCCGACCGGAATAACGGCGATCGGACGCGGTTCGGCCGGTTGTCTTCCCGTTTCCTGCAACAACAAAGACAAGCGATCGATTCCGGCACCAAAGCCGATGCCGGCAGTTTTCGGCCCCCCCAATTCTTCAACCAGACCGTCATAGCGACCGCCGCCCAGAACCGTTCCCTGCGCTCCCAAAGAATCCGTAATAAATTCAAACACCGTATGACGATAGTAATCCAGTCCGCGAACCAAACGGGGATTAACGACAAACGGAATACCCATTTCCGTCAAACCGGCTTTAACGTTTTCAAAAAACGCACGGGACTCTTCGTTTAAAAAGTCAATCATGGCCGGAGCGTTTTCAACGATTTTTTTATCGCCTTCATCTTTGGAATCCAAAATGCGCAACGGATTTTTTTCCAAACGCACACGACTGTCTTCGGACAGCTGATCTTTGAATCCGTCGAAATATGCGACCAACGCCTCACGATAAGCGGCGCGACTTTCGGCATCGCCCAACGTGTTCAATTCCAAACGGATATAAGGGCCCAATCCCAGAGCGGACAAGAAATCCCATGCCAAAGCGAGAACTTCGACATCGGTTTGCGGAGCCGTTGCCCCCAAAACCTCCACTCCCACCTGATGCAGTTGGCGATAACGCCCTTTTTGAGGACGTTCATAACGAAACATCGGCCCCGCATAAAACAACTTCACCGGCTGATTTTGTTCCATACCTTCGGAAATAAACGCGCGCACGACACCGGCGGTGCCTTCCGGCCGCAACGTAAAGCTTTCTCCGCCGCGATCGGTAAAGGTGTACATTTCTTTGGAAACGATATCGGACGTTTCGCCGACGCCGCGGGCGAAAACTTCCGTCGCTTCAAAAATCGGCGTTTGGATTTCACCGAAACCGTACCGTTTGGCAAAATCTCTGGCCGTATTTTCCACAAACAAAAAGGCGGACAAATCCTTGCCGTAAATATCGCGTGTACCGCGAGCCGGTTGTAATTTCATTATACTTCTCCCGCTTTTGCCGCAGCCATTTTTTCGGCCAAATCCGCAATAATATCAACGGCATTTTCCGTATTGATCGGTTCCTTTTGTTCACCGCCGACGAACAACAAAGCTTTACCGTTTCCGCCGCCGCATACGCCGATATCGGCTTCCCGCGCTTCACCGGGACCGTTAACAACACACCCCATAACGGCGATTTTCAACGGTTCGGAAATATGTTCCAAACGAACTTCCAATGCCTTGATCACTTTTTCGACATCAATTCCTCGGCGTGCGCATGTCGGGCAAGACACCAGACGGACACCGTGATAACGCAAGCCCAATGTACGCAGAATTTCAAAACCGACTTTAATTTCTTCGGTAACGTCCGCCGTTAACGAAACACGCAACGTATCCCCGATGCCGTCCATTAACAAAGACCCGATACCCAATGCGGATTTAACCGTTCCCGCACGCAAACCGCCGGCCTCCGTCACGCCTAAATGCAACGGATAATCACATTTTTCGGCCAACTGACGATATGCCTGCATCGTCATCAGCGTATCCGAAGATTTCACCGAAATTTTAAAATTGAAAAAATCGTTGTCTTCTAAAATCTTGGCATGTTCCAAAGCGCTTTCGACCATGGCATCGGCACACGGTTCACCGTATTTTTCCAACAAATGCTTTTCCAAAGACCCCGCATTCACACCGATACGCATGGAACAGTTATAATCCTTGGCCGCCTTGATCACGTCACGCACACGATCCGGCGAACCGATATTGCCCGGATTAATACGTAAACAGGCGGCACCGGCTTCCGCGGATTCGATCGCACGTTTATAATGAAAATGAATATCGGAAACGATCGGCACTTTAACCTGCTTAACGATTTCCTTTAGCGCTTTGGTAGATTCCTCATCCGGACAGGATACGCGAACGATATCCGCACCGACGGCTTCCAAAGAACGGATTTGATTTACCGTTGCCGTAACATCCGTCGTCGGCGTATTCGTCATGGACTGGACGGATACCGGAGCTCCGTCACCGACGGCAACGGATCCGACATACACCCGTCTGGAACGACGGCGTTTAATTTCAGATATTTTCATTTTTCACCTGTTCTGCGTTTTCAACCGCTTTGGCGGTAAAATTATCGGGAATTAAAGAAACATTGGAACGCAAGGCGCCACGCGGTCCCAACGGCTGCATCAAAGCGCCGTCGCGATATATTTCCAACCCGCCCGCATTGCCTGTTTTCAAAAGCAATTCTTCCGGTCTGACGGACGAAACCTGATAACGATCACCTTTATTCAGCAAACGGGAAAAAACTATTTCATTGTTTCGCGTAATTTCAATCCATGTTTCTTCAACCGCGATCAAGATCAAGCGCGCGTTATAATTTTTTTGCCCGTAAACCCGAACCGTTTGGACGGGAACGGAAGCCTCCGGTTGTTCGACCACAGGCGAGGACGGCTGAACGTTTTCTTCGCCAGTTGTCGTTTCTTGATATTCGGGCTTGACGGGCGGAACGGGAGGAACGGCATTTTCCGTTTTCGTTTCGGAAAGCGCCTCTGTATCTAAAATCGTTCCCGTTAAATCAGCTTCTTGCGGCATCGGATAAGCATCTTCAACAACTGAAATGGATTCAACCGTATCTTCCGTCACTGACGGCAAAGATTCATCCTTTTCTGAAAAAGACTGCCATAATCCGTACGCCACAAATAAAAGAATCAAAGAAAACAACAACACTTTCGGAGCCGGCGTTACATTTTCCGTTTCTTCTTCCGACATGCCCAAACTGCGTTTTTCTTCTTTGCTTTGAGCAAAAAATTCCTGTTTATAACGCATCAGAACATCTGCCGCATCCAATCCCAAATAAGCGGCATAGCTGCGAATAAATCCGTTGGCGTATGCCTCACCGGGCAAATCTTTATAACGGTTTTCCTCCAACGCTTCCAAAAACTGATAACGAATACACAGATAAGAAGCGATATCGCGCAGATCCTGCTTTTTTGCCAACCGCGTTTTACGCAACAAAGCTCCGACGGTTTTCTGCGATTCTTCGTTTAAAACGTCATCCGATATAATTTCTTCCTTCTTTTTATCCTGTGTCATTTTTATTTTCCTAATCAGATCAAGCTGAAATACCGCTCCATTGACGCAAGGCATCCGAGGCCTGAGCAACCAGTTCATCGATTATTTCCTGAACGGTTTTTTCTTCTTTAACCAATCCGACGCTCTGCCCCGCCATCAAAGACCCGTTTTCGACATCGCCGTCAATCACGGCGCGACGTAAAGCTCCGCCCCAATAATGTTCAATCGCCAACTGAGCGTCCTTCATTTCCATTTCGCCGTTTTGATATTTCTGAATAACTTCCATCTGAAATTCCATAAAACGACGCGTTCCGGCGTTAGTAATCGCCCGCACGGGAATAACCGGAAAACGCGCATCGATTTGGACGGTCGGGACGGCATCACGTGCGTTTGCATTTATGAACGCCTTTTTAAAATTCGGATGAGCGATACATTCCGTCGCGCAAACAAAACGCGTCCCCAACTGACAACCGGCAGCCCCCAAGGCCAAAAAAGCCGCCATCATTTCGCCCGATCCGACACCGCCCGCAATAAAAACGGGGACGTCTTTGATATGGGGCAAAATTTCTTGCGCCAAAATATTGGTAGCGACGGGACCGATATGACCGCCGGCTTCGGATCCCTCCAAAATCAGAGCGTCGGCACCGGCTTTAACCAGTCGTTTTGCCAATACCAAAGCCGGAGCGAAACACATCACCTTTACATCGGCGTCTTTTAATTTTTTAATCGCCGAAGCAGAAGGGATACCGCCGGCCAAAATAACATGAGAAACTTTTGATTCGACACAAACATCTATCAATTCATCCAACTGGGGATGCATTGTAATCAAATTGACGCCGAAACTTTTTTCAGTCAAAGCAAATGTTTTGGCAATTTCCTCTTTTAAAACCTGCGGCGGCATCGCTCCGCCGGCGATCACTCCGAAACCGCCGACATTTGAAATCGCGGCAACTAAATGATGTTCGGAAATCCAAGACATTGCCCCGCCCATAATGGCGTAACGCGTATTTAAAAATTCACGTCCCCGTTTCCAAAACGAATCTAAAATCTCATCGTTCGAGGTCATTTAATTGTCCTTATTTTCCAAATGAAACGCATTATGCAATGCACGAACGGCCAATTCGGCATATTCGGCCGCGATCAGGACGCTGATCTTAATTTCCGATGTCGAAATCGTTTGAACGTTAATACCTTTTTCGGACAACGCTTCAAACATTTTCTGAGCAATCCCCGTATGAGTACGCATGCCGACGCCGATCAAAGAGATTTTTGCGCATTCCGAATCGGAAATAACGTTCTGATACCCCAGTGCATCCTTATTCTTTTCCAAGCTGACCAATGCGCGCTGCAAATCGGCTTCCGGCAATGTAAAGGTCATGTCCGTATGATTTCCGTCGGGAGAATCACTTTGAACGATCATATCGATACAGATATTGGCTTCGGCCATTGCGTTAAAAACGGCGGCGGACACACCGGGCTTATCCCGAACCCCGACCAATGTGATCTTAGCTTCTTCCCGACTGCATGTAATGCCGCTGATAATTTCTTTTTCCACAATATCCCCCTCATCGCAAATGGTCGTTCCGACCGGATTTTGTTCAAAACTGGAAACGACGCGCAGATTAACGCGGTATTTCATCGCCAATTCGACAGAACGCGTCTGCAATACTTTTGCGCCCAAAGAAGCCATTTCCAACATTTCTTCGTAAGTAACCTGATCCAGTTTTCTGGCATTTTTTACAAAACGCGGATCCGTCGTGTAAACACCGTCAACATCCGTATAAATATCACACCGGTCAGCCTTTAACACAGCCGCCAGCGCAACCGCCGACGTATCCGATCCGCCGCGTCCCAATGTCGTAATCCGACCGTTATCGTTGACGCCCTGAAAACCTGCGACAACAGGAACCATTCCGGCATCCAAGCAGGCACGCAACCCGTCAACCTCTATCTGATTGATGCGCGCTTTCGAAGCGGCCGCATCCGTCAACACCGGAATTTGCCATCCCGTCCATGAACGGGCGGGAATACCGATCGACTGCAACGCCATAGCCAATAAACCGATCGTCACCTGTTCTCCGGTTGAAACGACGACGTCATATTCTTCCAGATTATAATCCGGTGAAATTTCCTGACAGAATTTCACCAATTGATTCGTCACGCCGGACATGGCGGAAACAACGACGACCACTTGATTACCGGCGTCAACCTCCGCTTTAACCTTCAGAGCGACATTTTTAATGCGATCCGTATCGCCGACGGAAGTTCCGCCGAATTTTTGAACGACAAGCCCCATAAAACGTTTAATCCAAGTCTGTTGATACTATTTAAAACCGTGTATACATACCTTAATATAAATGACAAAGCAAGCGTATGCGTAAAAATTAAGGTATATTTTTTACAAAAAATCAGTTACAAAAGGGGTATTTTTAAACAAAAGGAAAAAAGCATGGTTGTAAAATACGAAAAAGGCGCTTCGGATATCCGCCCGTGGGGGACTTGGGAAATTTTGGACACGGGAGATCATCACACGGTAAAACGGATTGTCGTTCTGCCCAAACAAAAATTGTCCCTGCAAAGCCATGAACACCGTGACGAACACTGGATCATTGCCGAAGGAACCGCCGAAGTCACCAACGGCGACAAGATCATTCATGCTCCGGCAAACACGGCGATTTTCATTCCGGCAAAAGCCAAACACCGCATTGAAAATATCGGTGATGTCAATTTGATTTTCATCGAAGTTCAAACAGGCGACACCTTGGACGAAGAAGACATCATCCGTTACGAAGACGTTTACGGCCGCGTTTAATTTTTTTCGACAGCCTTTGCAAATGTCAGCAATCTGACTTCCGCAGCACCGTTTTTTAACAAAAGTCGGGCACAGGCTTCGACTGTCGCGCCCGTCGTAACGACATCATCAACAATAACAACCGTTTTTCCCTGAATCGAACGGCTTGAATTGAATATGAACGCATCCCTGACATTATCAAAACGTTCTTTACGTGTCCCCTGTTTCGACGTGTACTTAACTCTTTTAAGCAAACGGAGGTCGCACGGAACAGCGCAGATTTCGGAAACGGCCAGAGCCAGAACGGCCGCCTGATTATATTTTCTGGCCAACAGTCTTTTCCAGTGCAACGGCACACACGTCAACAAATCGGCACCATCCAACACTTCGCCGCCGGCGTTGACCATCATACGCGCCAACAATGGCGCCAATTCCGTTTTATCCGCGTATTTCAAAGCCAGTATCAACTGTTTGCTGACATCGTCATAAACGACTGCGGACGCTTTATCCGACAGATTCGCATTAACGAACTGCAATCTGGAAAAACAATCCGGACACAAAGCGGCCGGCGTTTCGATCTTTTTCCCGCAGACGGGACATGTCGGCGGGAAAAAAGCATTCAACAAAACGTTTAAAAACATAAAAATCTATCCAACGAATAAAAATGTGATATAAATAATAGGTTTTAATTGTTCAAGATAACGGAAAAATCCAGATGAAAAAACTGTTTTTATGCTTTCTGTCTTTGATCGTATCCGGCGGCTGCACTTATTATGACGGCTATCGCGTGTCCGGACTGTCTGTCAGTTTTATGGAGCCGACAGAGTGGAACGGCAAAACCATTCCTCCCAAACAAATCTGCCGTGAATGGGGAGGGCAAGGCAGCACGCCGGCATTGTATATTACCGACATTCCGGCTCAAACGAACCTGATCATCATGGAAATCAACAATCTGGACGAACCGACTTTAGCCGAAAGGGGCGGCAACGGCTCTATAGGATTTTATCACAATGGCGAACCCACGGCCGTTTTATTGCCGGTTCCCGGGGAGACCTACTCGTTACCCAAATTTGCCTTCAAAGAAAAAGCCAGCAGAGTCAACCCTGCGAAACCGTACCCTTACATGCCGCCGTGCATTGAAAAGAAACATCATTACGCCATAACGATCAAGGCGGTAAATCGCACCGGCTCTTTTGACAAACAAAGAACCGTCCCCTTGGGAATAGGTGAAATAGATTTAGGCAAATACTAAAAGCTGAATTTTTCAAAAGAAGGATTCTTGGCATCCTGAACGGACATGTTATCAAAATCATCGTTTTCGATGGACAAATCTTCCAAAACAAGAGAAGCGTCTAAAAACGAATCGGATAAGTTCGCCTGTAATGTCGCACTGACACCGGATATCCCCCAAGACAACGCCTGTTCGTCATCGGGCGCACCGTATTTTGTAATAAGCAAACGTAAAAATTCCTGCCGACGTTTAACTTTCAAGTAATGGGCCTCATCCGTAGAGCCCAAAGAATGATCGCCTTTATTGACATAGCGGATACGGTACGCCTGATTTTCGGCGTATCGACTGGCAAATTCGACACTGAGCGTTTCACGTCGGTCTTTATTTTCAAAAACCAGACGGCTGATATATTCACTGTTATCTCGCTGAGCTATTTCATGAGCGCAATATTTTTTATCACTGTATTTGAACAACATCTGCCGCATACAAAGACGAGTGTATTTCCATTCATTCAATGTAGGAATTTTACGATCTTGAAATTTAACGGAAAAACCGGATTCCAAAGCTTTTTCCATAACCTCTTCCGGTTTCATTTTCAATCGCACGCCGGCGATATCAAACCCTAAAACATTTGTATCGGAAAATCCCTTTTTTCTGGCTCGCATTTCAAACAAGGACAAATTTTCATCCTCTCTGCGATTTGCTTTCGATCCCAAATCCGGCAAAAGAGCCACTTTCCCCGAACCGATCTGAGGTAAAGAAGATTTTTGGATTTCTTTCGGACCCGTATTCAGATTGAACGTTTGATTAAGCTTGGGCTTGACAGGAGCCGCAGCGACCGGAGCGGCAGAATCGACCGGAGACGCCACATTCGTATTCGAAACGGCTTGAACGGCCGACGCTTTCCTAACGGGTTCGGCAACGGTCGCCGACGGAACGGAAACGGCATCTTTTTTCTTTTCAGCCTCTTCTTTTTGCATTTTTTCAATTTCGGAAGATTCAAAATCCTCCTCATCAAACAAACCGTCCATCAACTGCGCTGCAACCTGAAAAGAAGGGAAAAAAATTATTATGCCGAAAATAAAAACAAAAATACGTTTCATCGCCCGTGCCGTAAGAAATGTTTAATAAATCTTTTCTTATAATATTGTCATATCGTTACTTTTTCTTAAACGGGAATATAA
>JAZNBT010000090.1:0-25535 GCA_045587165.1 Alphaproteobacteria bacterium
CGTCGTTGCTTTGTGTGCAAAGGCGCATGGTGATTTCGGCAAAACGGCAGCCGTTTGCATTTGGCCGCGTTTTATTAAAACCGCCAAAAAAGAATTGGAAGGGACCGACGTAAAAGTTGCTACGGTCGTCAATTTCCCGCACGGCAGTACGGACATCGAAACAACCGTTGCCGAAACGACACAGGCCGTTGCCGACGGCGCCGATGAAATCGACGTCGTTTTACCGTACAAAGCTTTTATGGACGGAAACAAAGAGGCGGCAGCCGCTTTATTGACGGCAACACGCGAAGCCTGCAAAGGCAAAGTCATGAAAGTCATTATCGAAAGCGGTGTTTTGGCTCATGCCGCTTTAATCGCCGACGCTTCCCGCTTATCCATTGAATGCGGTGCCGATTTCATTAAAACCTCCACAGGGAAAACCCCTGTTTCCGCGACATTGGAAGCAGCCAACGCCATGTTGGAAGTCATTCGCGAATCCGGCAAACCGGTCGGATTTAAGGCTTCGGGCGGTGTGCGCACGACGGAACAGGCCGCCGATTATCTGACCTTGGCCGATAAAATCATGGGGCCGAAATGGGCAAATACAAAAACATTCCGTTTCGGTGCCAGCGGTTTGCGCGACAGCTTGTTGGCATCCATGGGATACGCAACGGCTCCCGCGGAAAACAAAGGATACTAAAGCATGCTGGCGCAGGAAGTTATTCGTCATAAACGCGACGGTCAAAAATTGACAAAGGAAGAAATTGAATTCTTCATTAAAGGTGCCACGGATTGGTCCGTTTCCGAATGTCAAATCGCCGCGTTTACGATGGCGGTCTGCCTGCGCGGCATGGATTTGGAAGAAACGACCGCATTAACACGCGCCATGACGCAATCGGGCGAAGTCATGAACTGGACGGACAAGAACTTGGACGGTCCGGTTTTAGATAAACATTCGTCCGGCGGCGTCGGCGACAGTGTCAGCTTAATTCTGGCTCCTTTATTGGCAGCCTGCGGCGGATATGTCCCGATGATCGCCGGACACGGTTTGGGACACACGGGCGGCACTTTGGATAAAATCAAATCCATTCCGGGATATACAACTATTCCGTCCTTGGATCAGTTTTACAAAGTTACAAAAGAAGTCGGTTGTGCCATTATCGGACAAACCGGTGATTTGGCGCCGGCGGACAAACGTTTTTATGCCATACGCGATGTCACCGCCACGATTGAAGCCGTACCGTTAATTACAGCATCCATTTTATCCAAAAAATTATCCGCAGGTCTGGATGCCTTGGTTATTGACCTGAAATGCGGCAACGGCGCATTTATGGCCGAACGGGCTGAAGCTCGCAAATTAGCCGAAACAATGGTGGAAGTCGCGATTAAATCAGGAATAGCCGCACGCGCGTTATTAACCAACATGGATCAGGTATTGGGGACTTGTGTCGGAAACGCTCTTGAAGTCGGAGAAGCGATTGCTTACCTTAAAGGAGAGAACCGAAATCCGCGTTTAAATGAACTGGTTATGGCTCTGTGCAGCGAAGCGTTAATGTTGAAAAATATAGCTTCCTCCGAACAAGAGGCGCGTATCAAACTGCAGCACGCTTTGGATTCCGGAAAAGCGGCCGAATGTTTTTCCAAGATGACAGCCGCTTTGGGCGGCCCGACCGATTTGACGGAGAATCCTTGGAAACATCTGCCGAAAGCGGAAATTATCCGCCCTGTTTATACGGACAAAACCGGATATGTCTGCGCGATGGATGCTTATAGAATCGGCTCGACAATGATTACTTTGGGCGGGCAGCGCAAGAATTTTGACCAAAGATTGAATTATTCCGTCGGTTTTTCGAATTTTATTCAGATCGGCGACAAGCTGGATCCCGAAAAACCGATCGCAATTATTCACGCGGCAAACGAAGACACTTTCGCCGCAGCGGAAAAACAGTTACAATTATCTATTCAAACCAGCGATGAAAAACCAGTTGAAACGCTGATTGTTTACGAAACAGTGACAGCTTAATTTTTATGAGGTGAACACAATGAAACGGGCTATTATTCTGATGATGGACTCTTTTGGCTGCGGTGAAGCTCCGGACGCCGAAGCTTTCGGAGATACCGGCGCAAACACATTAGGGCATATTGCCGCCGCGTGTGCGCAAGGTAAAGCGGAAGACGGCAGAACAGGACCGTTAAAACTGCCGAATCTGTGTAAATTGGGATTAGGCGAAATCTACAAACAATGTAACGGTGAATATGCACCCAATCTGGAAATTCCCGTTTCTGAAATTACGGGTGTCTACGGATTTTCCAAAGAAGTCAGCAAAGGAAAAGATACGACTTCGGGACATTGGGAAATGGCCGGCGTTCCCGTAACGTTTAAGTGGGGGTATTTTCCCGCGGAATATCCGAGTTTTCCGGCGGATATCATTGATGAATTTATTGAAAAAGCTAAAATTCCGGGCGTTTTAGGGAACAAAGCGGCTTCCGGAACAGCCATTTTGGAAGAATTGGGTGAAGAATGCGTCAAAACGGGAAAACCGATTGTCTACACTTCCGCCGACAGCGTTTTCCAAATTTGCGCTCATGAAAAACATTTCGGATTGGAACGTTTGTATGAAATCTGCCATATCGCTCGCGATATTTTAAACGAACATACGGAAAACGGCGTTATCGCCCGTGTTATCGCCCGTCCGTTTGACGGCGAAACGAAAGACACCTTCAAACGCACCGGAGGTCGTCACGATTATTCCGTTTTACCACCCGCACCGACCGTTTTAGACAAGATGAAAGCCGCCGGCGGCAATGTCATTTCAATCGGAAAGATCAGTGATATTTTTGCGGCTCAAGGCATTACGGAAGCCTTGCCCGCCGTCGGATTGGAACAGTTGTTCGACCGTACGCTGGAACAGATTAAAGCGGCTCCCGACAATTCGATTATTTTCCCGAACTTCGTCAATTTTGATATGGATTGGGGACATCGCCGCAACGTTTCCGGTTATGCCGCGGGATTGGAATATTTCGACAGCCGTCTGCCCGAATTGTTCGCAGAAATGAAAGAAGGCGATATCTATTTCATTACGGCGGATCACGGATGCGATCCTTCGTTCAAAGGAACGGATCACACGCGCGAACACGTGCCTGTCATTATGTTCGGCAAAGGCATTGCTCCGCGTTATATCGGTTGCCGCGATACGTATTCGGATATCGGCCAAACGATCGCCGAATATTTCGGATTGGAACCGTTTGAAAACGGCAAGTCGTTTTTAAAATAAACCTTTGATAAAAGGGCATTCGGCAGAATGCCCTTTTTCCGCTTTTTCAGGGAATACATTATGCTGCCGCAAGATATCATTCGCAAAAAACGTGACGGAAAGATTTTAACGAAACAGGAAATCGAAGAGTTCGTTCAAGGTATTGACGACTGGTCCATTTCGGACGGACAAGTCGCAGCCATGATTATGGCATCGCTGATCAACGGTTTAAATAACGATGAAATCATTGCGTTTGTTAATGCGATTGTTGAAACAGGCATTATTTTGGACTGGAACAGCGTTGATTTAAACGGTCCGGTATCATCTGTTTATACAATGTTCGGCGTCGGTGACAAATCGGAAATCATTGCCGCGCCGTTATTGGCCGCTTGCGGCGTTTATGTTCCGATGATTTGCGAAAGAATCCAATATCACGCCGGCGGTACGTTGGACAAACTGGACAGTATCAAAGGCTTTACGTCGCGTCCGACGTTGGCTCGTTTTAAAAAGACCTTGCGAGAAAGCGGCTGTGCTTTTATGTCTCCGACGGAACAGATAGCTCCGGCGGATTTAAGAATTCAGTCCATTCGGGATATTACGGCGACTGTCGGCAGTATTCCGTTGATGATCATGTCTTTATTGGTCAAGAAAATTGCCAGCGGCGTTAAAAACATAACGGTTGATGTTAAAGTCGGCAACGGTTCCTTTACGCCGACGGTTCAAGAAGCCGAGTCATGCGCCCAAAAAATCAAAGAATGTGCTCCGGCTTTCGGTATTACAACGGAAATTACGTTATCGCAAATGGACCATATTGTCGGACAAAACGTCGGTAACGCATTAGAAGTATACGAAGTCTGGGCTTATTTGACGGGGACCGGTCCGCGCGATCCTGAACTGCATGATTTGGTCATTAACATTTGTTCACCCGTTTTAATTCAAAATAAAATCGTTGAGACCAAAGAACAAGCGGCCGAAAGAATCGAACGCACTTTAGGATCGGGACACGCAGCCGAATGTTTCAGCCGCATGCTGTATGAACAAGGCGTTTTACCGAACTTTATTTCCAATCCGGCGCCTTTCCTGCCGACGGCGCAGGTTATTCAGCCCGTTTATCCTGACAAAGAAGGATATGTATCCGGTATGAATTTGCGTTGGATCGGCTTGGCGGTCTTGGAAATGGGAGCCGGCAGACTGTATCAAGAACAGCGAATTGATTATGCGGCCGGTTTCAGCAACGTCTGTCATCCGGGAATGTATGTTTCCAATCGAGTTCCGTTAGCCTTCGTACACGCAGACGACGCTCGCACGGCCGAAGAGGCCGCCGTTCATTTAAAAGGCGCTATCACGATATCAGAACAGCCGATGTAAAGCGGCCTCGTTTGCCTTCCGCTCGATCAGGCTGCGCAAAGATATTTCATCATCAACATCGCAAAAACGGCACATCAGTCGAATTGTCGCCGCGGAAATGTTTTCCCAATCGGATTGAGCGTCTTCGGGGCACAACGACAATAAAACGGAAAGAAGCGTCCACAATTGATACGTTTGTATCAAAGTCTGTTCCGTCGACATATCGATTAAACCGTATTCAGCGGCTTTTTTTAAAACGGGCAGAACGGCTTTTTGCAGCAAATCCGGATATTGGCCGGCATATTTCAGCTGTAGATATTGCGCCGAAAATTCGATATCAAGCATTCCTCCGTTAGCGTATTTAATCATATCCTTGATTGAAGAAACACGAAATTGCTCGCGTATTTTTTCCCGCATGGCACAAACATCTTGCTTTAAAATATCCGGATTTCGAGAACGGCAAAGATGTTTTTGAATTTCAGCCGTCATTTTATCCGCCCCTCCCCAAACGACTCTGGCTTTTGTCAGAGCCATAAACTCCCAAGTCCAAGCGGAATCGGTATAATAACGATCAAAAGAATCAAACGAAGCCGCGGCCGGCCCCGCACTTCCGGAAGGTCGCAAACGCATATCCACCGGCCAAAGGATTCCTTCTTTGGTATTTGCCGTCAACGCGTTGACAAAACGCTGGGCCAGACGCGCATAATAAACACCGGGGGATAAAGAAGATATTCCGCCGACGGAACCGGCATCACCGTTTGGCACATCATACACGAATAAAATATCCAAATCCGAAGAAAACGTCATTTCCGCACTGCCGGCTTTTCCCAACAGCACAAAAGAAAAAGACACATTTTCAAATTTACCGTAACGCCGTTCGAAACTGCGCAAAACAATCGGACATAAAGCCTTCAAAACCGCCGTTACCAAATCGGTCAGGCATTTACCCAAATCCGCTTTATTCATTAAACCTTGTAAAAACAAAACGGCACAGCGAAACTTTTTTTCCCGAACGAAGCGTCGCATGGCATCCAAAGCCTGTTCGTCGTCTTCGGTCAATTCCAACAAAGCGTTTGCCTCCGCATGTAAATCGGACACATCGGGAAAGTCGGAAAAAAACGACGGGCTCAGCACTGCGTCAAATAATTCGTTATGACGTGTCAATTCCCGTGACAAGACGGGAGCGACGGAAATCAATCCGGCCAACAGATCCAATAACGCGGGACGCGATTGAAATAATGAAAACAGTTGTACTCCGGCGGGCAAGCCGCGCAAAAATTCGTCAAAGGCCAAAAATGCCGTGTCTTGATTTTCGTTCTTAGCCAAAGAGTTAAAAATCGGCATCAATAAATCCGCCATTAATTCGCGCGCCCGATCGCTTCGCAAAGCCCGATAACGACCGGACAACCATCCGCGTACCGTTTCACCGATCAAATCAATATTTTTAAATCCCGCCTCTTTTAAATATGCAGACGTTTCGGCAGGCACATCGGTTCCGCTAAAAGAAAGAATTTGCGTTGTTTCAATATCTTCCTGCGCAAACAAAGAATCATAAATCCGACGTACACAAGCACAATGTTCCGTCAAAACATGCAGAAAATCCTGCCGGTTTTCAAATCCGTCAAAACGCGCCAAAACATCCAACTCTTCTGCCGTCTTCGGCAACGTTTGGGTTTGTTGATCGTCAATCATTTGCAGCCGGTGTTCCAAAGTGCGCAAAAAATCATACGCATTGATCAAATCTTGTCTGTCTTGAGGTTTCACCCATCCGGCTTTGGTCAAAGAATTTAAAGCGACGACTGTTGCTTTGGCGCGTAATTTAACATCGCGTCCGCCCCATAATAATTGTTGCAGCTGCGTAAAAAATTCTATTTCGCGAATGCCGCCCTGCCCCAACTTGACATTAAATCCGGACTTGTCCGCCGTTTCGGAGCTTCTGGCCCCTAAAGAACGCTTGATTTCACTGATTTGACGCAACGCATAAAAATCCGTCGTCCGCCGCCATACGAACGGCTTGATTTCCTTTAAAAAAGCATTTCCGGCGGCTTTATCTCCGGCGATTATACGGGCTTTGATAAAAGCTGCGCGTTCCCAGTTTTGAGCAAAACTTTCATAATAACAGGCCGCCGCCTGCGTCCCGAAAGCGACAGGCGTAGATCCCGGATCCGGACGCAAACGCAAATCAGTTCTGAATACATATCCGTATGCCGTCTTATCATCCAAAAGCGCGATAATTTCTTGAGTCAAACGAACGAAAAAGGATCCGATATCCTTTTTTCCCGTATAAGGAACTTTTTCTTCGTCAAACAAAACTATCAGATCAATGTCCGAAGAATAATTCAGTTCTCTGGCTCCTAATTTTCCCATCGCAATCAGAAAATAACCGCTGTTTTTTTCCGGCGTCAGCGGATCAGGCAAACAAAGATCGCCTTTTTGATGATGACGCAATAAAACGGCGGCAACGGCAATACGCACACAGGCTTCGGCCAATACGGACAGAGCATGCGTCACCCGCCCCAAATTCCATTGTCCGTCAAGATCGGCCAAAGCTATCAACAAAGCGCAGCGGCGTTTCAACAAACGCAATTCCTTACCGATCATATCTTGATCACAACAACCGTATAAACGGGAGTAAGCGGCTTTTAAAACTCCGGAAAATGCCGATGAATATCCTTTTTGAATAATCTCGGCTAAGAATTCGCGTTCCGTTAAAATCAAACGAATCA
Organism: Alphaproteobacteria bacterium; assembly: GCA_045587165.1. Lineage (GTDB taxonomy): Bacteria > Pseudomonadota > Alphaproteobacteria > CAAGCB01 > CAG-977 > UBA11549. The sequence continues at coordinate 7,307 of JAZNBT010000090.1, forward strand.
GGTAAGGCGACGTACCGTTCAAACGCCCTAATTCGCGGCGAACAAATTCATCCGCGGCCGTTGTTTGAAAAAACGCTGCCGTTTCCGAAGGCAGATCGACCAGCCCTTCGAACCATTCGGTATACAAAGAATGATCCTTTGGTAATAAATATGTGTTTTTTTGTTCTAAATTCATCTTCTTTGTGGAAAGAATACGGCTGTGATTCTATATTAGACTCTGTTTTAAGAGGTTTAATCGTGTTGCGCAAGTTTTTCAGATTTTTTTTAATTCTGCTGCAAATCACCGTCGCTTGCCTGTTGGTAACCGCCGGCGCTTTTTTCTGGCGCTTGCACAAAGGCCCGATTGATATTAATCCTTATATTCCCTATTTGGTGCATGCGGCATCATCATCGGATACAGTTGCCGATATTTCGGTTGAATCGGCTGAAATGCGTTGGGGAGGAATACGCCATCCGATCGATTTCGATTTAAAAGATTTTAAAGCGTTTGACGATCAAAAACGTTTGGTTTTGGCCGTACCGCGCATGTCCTTTTCATTCAGTCTGACCGCATTAATGCGCGGCATTATAGCCCCCAGAAAAATGGCCGTATACCATCCTTATTTGCATTTGCAAATCGATCAAACAGGGGAATTAAAAGAAACGGCGGAGAATGATAAAGCCGCTTTTTCCTTAGAAACGATGTTCCGGATGTTAAAACATGAAGAACAATTAACCGAATTTTCTTTGGTAAAGGCAGCCCTTAAGATTACGGATACAAAGCATCAGGCCGAATGGTTTCTGCCCGATGTCAACTTAACCTATTCGCGCCGTTTCAGAAAAAAACATTTAAACGGTTCTTTGGCCGTCCAGATGAAAAATCAAAAACTGTTGATGATTAGCTTAAACGGCGGTTGGAAAGGTAAAGGAAAAAAAATGTCCTTTACAATCAACGTTGACAATTTGGATTTGACAAATTCCGTCGCCGCGAAGAAATACCCTTATTTAAAAAATTTCACAACTCCGGTCAGTCTGGTCATCAACACCGATCTTGACGTACGCCCTTTAATGGACGGGAAATCATTGACCGACTGGCGTAAAGCAATTGATAAAATCGATTTTGAAATCACCGGCGGAAAGGGCATTGTCAACCTGCCGGCTCCCGTTATTGCCCGCTATAATTTTCACCGATTTAAAATAAAAGGATCATGGTACGGATCGGCGAACAACTTTGATATTTCCAGTTTCCGTCTGCTTTTGCAAAATGGAGGAAAAGCGTGGGGGAATTTTTCCGTTTCCGGAATCGGTGAAGCCATTGACGAACAGAATTGGGAAAAAATACAAGCCGTTTTAAATGCCGAAGCCATTAACATTCCCATGGATATGTTGCCGGATTACTGGCCCGCATCAATCGGATCGAACGTCCATGCCTGGGTAAAAGAAAACCTGAAAGGCGGTTTGATCACAGATGCCAAATTCGCTTTACATTTTATAGGCTTGAAAAATGAAGCCGGCATTGATGCCGACAAAGTAGACGGAACGGTCAACGTTGTTGATACACAGGTCAACTATATGGACGGCATGCCGCCTATTGACGCGGTATCGGGCAATGTTAATCTGACACGCGATAAAATCATCATCACCGTAGCCAAAGGTCATACGGACAGCATTTCAATAGCCGACGGCGGTACATTGACTTTTTTGGATTTGACAAAGCCCGTTTCATCGGCAGCGCTTAACCTTAATTTATCCGGAAAAGTCCCCGACATATTAACCGTCTTGGATTCTCCGCCTCTGAAGTTAGCGAAAGACATGGGTATCAAACCCGAAAAAACAACGGGAACGGCGAACGGTAATTTACAGCTGAACTTTCCGATCGGTGATGCGTTTGAAAGCGCCGACCAAATAAGAATCAAAGCAAATGCCGATGTCAGAAATGCGAATATCGGTGATATTGCTTTAGGATACGGATTGCAAGACGCCATACTGAAACTGAATTTAAATGACAGAGATTTAACGTTGGACGGAACAGCCTTATTTTACTCATCAACGGCAAAATATTCCGTCTTTCAAACTTTTGACAAATCTAAAGAAATAACATCGGATATCCGGCTTCATATCGATTTAAATGAACGAGCCAGAGCATTTATGGATTATCCGCTGTTCGCTCCACCGGCGATCAGCGGTGTTTTACCTGCCGATCTGCATTTGACGGTAAAAAACAACGGGACGGGATTTCTGGAAATAATCGGCGATTTAACGCAAACAGATATCGATATTCGGGAAATCGGTTGGGTTAAACCGGCTAAAACAGCCGGCAAAGGTATTTTGCAAATGTACATGAACAACGGTTTACCGCAAAATATGCCGCTGATCGAATTGACGGACGCCAATGAAACATATATTCACGGGGACATTAAATTTACCGAGAACGGACAACCGAAAAAAATAGACATCAATCCCATTCAAACAGGCAGAACAAATGCCCGATTGAATGTACGCTTCAAACCGGATGACACGATAGCTTTTGATCTGCAAGGATCCGAATTAGACTTGTCACGTTTAATAAGTAAAGGCCCTTCTTATTCGGAAACAGCTCCCTATTCCGAAAAAACCGACAATCCGAAGCCAAATATGTTTTTTCAGGCCGCTATTGACAAATTATGGCTTAGCCAAACAGGTTTTTCAGAAAACAATGCTTTTTCCGCCCAACATCAATCCGGTTGGAAAAAAATGGATGTCGTCGGCTATGTCGGCCTGCAAAAAGTTCCGTTGCGTTTGTCTTTAAAACCTACATCGGAAAAAAACAAATATACGGTTTTCATGTCATCACAAGATGCCGGATACACGTTAAAAGCTTTGGATTACATTTCAACGGTCAAAGGCGGAATTTTAGAACTGAACGGCATCTATACTTTCCCTACCGGATCGCAAGGAACGATTAAAATTTCCGACTTTTATCTGGAAGAGCAGCAAACTTTGACTCGCCTTTTGATGTTAACGTCGTTAACCGGTATTATTGATACACTGCGCGGTGAAGGATTATTTTTTGATCGTGCCGACATTCCTTATACGACAGATAAAGAAAGCCTGACGGTTTATGATGCCGTCATATCGGGGGCGTCACTGGGTATCACTTTAAACGGTAAATATTACCGTCAAACCGGATATATGAATTTGCGCGGTTCGCTTATTCCGTTCTATACCTTAAACAGTTTTTTAGGAAAGATTCCTTTGATCGGAAAAATTTTCGCCGGAGAAAAAGGCGGCGGATTAATCGCGCCGACATATTCGATCAAAGGAAAACTGCCCGCACCGGATGTATCAGTTAATGCGTTTTCGGCCTTGGCTCCCGGAGCTATCCGTTCTTTGTTTGGAAAATTGTCAAATAACGATCAGGATCTGAGCCTGTTGGAAGAAAAGCAAAACAGTGAACAGCAACATCCGCAGCAAAATGAATATAAGCCGTTGGATCCGTCACAAGAAACGGAAATCACCGATATTCTGCATCATGAATAGGTATGATACATTTCTTTTAAATGAATTTTTCAAAAAAAAACGCCGGAAACACTCCGGCGTTTTTTATAAAGATGATCTTATTTAGCGGTAGCCGCAGCGGCAGCCTGTTCACGAAAAGCTTTGACGTAAACATCCAATTCGTCACCCATCATAGCTCCCGGAGAAACATTGTCACCGATAATGAAATTCGGGATTCCGCGGAATTCAAGACGGGTAGCCAAAATACGGTTGGCGTTCAGTCCTTTATCCAACGCTTTATCTTTTCTGTCTTTTTCAAACTTTTCCATATCCAGACCGACTTTTTTCGCATACGCAACGATATCTTCTTCGGTCAACTGCCCTTCATGCGTAATCATCGCCTGATGCATTTCAAAATATTTACCCTGTTTTTCAGCGGCCAAACCGGCGCGAGCGGCCAGATCGGACGTTTCACTTAAAGAAGGCATATCTTTCAACACCCAACGAATGTTTCCGTCGTTTTGAACATATTCCCAGACTTTCGGGAACATCAGCTTGCAGTAACCGCAGTTGTAATCAAAAAATTCGACAATCGTGACATCACCGTCCGGATTTCCTAAAACCGGTGTATTCGGATCACGTTCCAACGCCGTACGGCTGGCTTTTATTGTTTCGAGCATGGCCTGTTTTTTAGCTTCTTCTTCCTTTAAAATATAGTTATCCAAAGCTTCCTTAACAATTTCAGGATTATTCAACAGATATTCCTTGACGACCTTTTTAACTTCGTCTTCATTCAGACCGAACTGAAAGAATTTAGCCTGAGCCGCAGAAGGCAATACAGCAGCAGCCAACAAAAATAAAACAAATACTTTACGCAACATTTTTATATCCCTTTTCCAGAAAAAACTAGAAGAAATAATAAAGCAAAAAGGACAGATTGAAAACAATTATTTATTAATCCGATTTTTTTCGGACCGATCTGTGCGAATACCGTAAAGAATGTCTTGAGCACGCATAGCGGCGGGCAAGTCTTCAGACAAAAGGGATAGCGCGCGTTTGGCAAATATTTCGGCCTGTTTCATATCTCCGGACATAATATTGTATTCAGCCAAAGCATATGCTGCCAAGCCGGCCTGTCCCGTACGGCCGTAAACAATCGCCTGCAATCGCCAAATCAACGGAATTTCGTGTTTCAGATGAACAAATGCGGATAATTCTTTTTGTGCGCGAGCCAAGCTTTCCGGCCCGTCTTTTTCGATTTGCGCCTGTATCAAACTCAACCGCATCAAAACGGAATCAGGCAACAAATTAACGGCTTTTTGATATGGAGCCACAGCCTCGGCCGCCCTTCCCGTCTCAAATAAAATCTGCCCCTTCAGTTCGTAAAAATAAGGATCGTTCGGATGATCCGCAATCAAAGCGTCAATTTCTTGCAAAGATTTTTTAAAATATCCGTCCTTATAAAATGCGATTGTTCTGGCATAACGCGCCGGTAAACTGACATCTTTTTCGGAATAACGTTCCAGTGTTTTTTCAGACGGATATAAAAAACCGTACAATTTTGCCTGAATACGCTCAAACAGAGCATTTTCTTTCGCTATTTGTTCCGGATTAACGGAATTTTTTTTATTTCCCTTTTTTTGCTGATCCAAAATAAAGCTCAAGCGTTCTTTGACGGCCGGATGCGAACGCCATAAATCAAAATCACCCGTCAACTGATAATCTTCCTGCTTTTGCAGTTTGCGCATGATCGTTTCAAAACCGGAGAAATCATGCCCCGTACGCGTTAATAAGGAAACAGCCGTTTGATCGGCGGCGTTTTCTTCGCTACGCCGATACGCGGCAAAAACGCCTTGCATGGAATTTACACCGCCCAACAAGGCTCCGACTGCGGCATCGGCCCCACCTCCGGAAGCGGCGGCAACCGCCCCCAGAATCATTGATACCAACATACCGCGTCTGGCAATACGCATATTTTCATACAAACGAACAATGTGGCCGCCGGCGATATGTCCCGTTTCATGAGCCAAAACGGCAATAATTTCCTGCGCGTTATCCGCCTTTAACAACAGCCCCGTATGGATAAAAACATGCAATCCTTTGGCTGCGAACGCATTAATCGAATCATCTTTCACCAGATGGATGTTCATATTGCGAACATCAAGACCGGCTTTTTCAAACAAAGGCGCCAGATAAAAAGAAACGGCGCGTTCGATTTCTTCATCGCGCACCAAAGAAAGACTTTGCGCCCGAACCGATCCGACACACAGGCAGAAAAAAATCCCAATGATCAGAACGGCCCGACGCATCATCTTACAATGAATAATACATTTTGTATTCAAGCGGATGCGGTGTCATATCGAATTCTTTCAATTCGGCACGCTTGATTTCCAAATATGAATTGATTAAATCATCGGTAAAGACATCGCCTTTTTTCAAAAAAGCGCGATCTCTGTCCAAAGCGTCCAAAGCCTGACGCAAATCAACGGCGACGGACGGGATGTCTTTTAATTCTTCCGGCGGTAAATCATACAGATTCTTATCCATCGGTTCACCGGGATGAATTTTATTTTCTATCCCGTCCAAGCCAGCCATTAACAAAGCCGCAAAAGACAGATACGGATTGGCAGTCGGATCGGGAAATCGGATTTCGACACGTTTCGATTTCGGGCCGGATCCGAACGGAATACGGCAGGCGGCAGAACGATTACGCGCGGAATACGCCAACAAAACAGGTGCTTCAAAGCCGGGAACCAAACGCTTATAGCTGTTCGTTGTCGGATTGGTAAATGCGTTAATGGCATGAGCATGCTTAATCACGCCGCCGATGAAATACAACGCTTTGTCCGACAAATCGGCATATCCCGTTCCCGCGAATAACGGCTTGTCGTTTTTCCAAAATGACATATGCGTATGCATACCCGATCCGCTGTCGCCCATCACGGGCTTGGCCATAAAAGTAGCCGTTTTGCCGTACGTATCGGCAACATTGCGTACGACATATTTATACAGTTGCAGATTATCGGCCGTTTCGATCATCTTGCCGAAAGCAAACCCCAATTCATGCTGAGCGGCAGCTACTTCGTGGTGATGTTTATCGACGGGCAAACCTAATTGAGCCATAACCGTCAACATTTCGGCACGCAAATCATTTGCCGAATCGACGGGCGGCAAGGGAAAATAGCCGCCTTTCAGTCCCGGACGATGACCGGAATTACCGCCGGCAAACGATTTATCGGAAGCTCCGTCGCTTTCTGTCGAAGCGATTTCAAAAGAAATCTTTTCGGGGCGAATACATGTCTTAACATCGTCAAAAACAAAAAACTCGGCTTCCGCACCGACATACACGGTATCAGCCACCCCGACGGAAGCCAGATACGTTTCGGCTTTTTTAGCGACGGAACGCGGGTCGCGCACATACGGCTGTCCCGTCACCGGATCAACGATATTACAAACGACAAAGGCCGTTTTCTGCGCCATAAAAGGATCTATTCCCGTTGTGGAATAATCCGGTTTTAACAGCATGTCGGATTCATTAATCGTACACCAACCGGGCATGGAAGACCCGTCAAACATCAAACCGTCTTCTAAAAAATCTTCATTTAAAAAGGAATGATGATAGCTGACATGATGCCATTTTCCGATATAATCCGTAAAACGAAAATCAACGTAAACAATCGCTTCTTCAGCAATGAACCGCAGCAAATCTTCTGCATCTCGGATGTTTTTACCCATCTTTACTTCCTTTTATGTTATAAGGCGTCTTCGCCGCGTTCCAATGTCCGGATGCGAACGGCATCTTCCACCGGTATGATAAAAATTTTCCCGTCACCGATTTTTCCGGAACGAGCAGCTTGAACAATCGTTTCCACAACCGTTTCGCAGCGTTCGTCTTCGACAACGATTTCCAATTTAACTTTCGGAACGAAATCAACGACATATTCAGCCCCGCGATATAATTCCGAATGTCCTTTTTGACGACCGTAGCCTTTGACTTCCGTTACGGTAATACCTTGCACGTCAATTTCCTGCAGCGCTTCTTTGACTTCGTCCAGCTTAAACGGTTTGATAATGGCTTCCACTTTTTTCATTCCGGCTCCTCCGAAGGAGAAAATACACCAAAACAACGCACGGGAAAACAAAGAAATACGGATTTTAACGAAAATAAAAATACCTATTGACACTTTTTGATAAAAACAGTAGATAAAAAGGGCTGGTGGCGAAAGTAGCTCAGTTGGTTAGAGCGTCGGATTGTGGTTCCGGATGTCGTGAGTTCGAATCTCATCTTTCGCCCCATTTTTTATGCCTGAAATCCGATTTTTATATTTTCAGGTTCTTATTGATAAAAACTTTCTTTCAGAAATAAAAAAAGGCCGTCCGAAGACGCCCCCTGAAGAACCAAGAAAAAACTCTGCCGACTGTGAATAATTTAGCGATATCCTCTTTATTTTTAGCTTTTTCAGCCGGACGTTTTTTTTGCGTTCCGATGACATTGATTCTGACTGTTTTTAACTTATAAAACAGCTGAAATCGATTCGTTTTATTGTCGATTAAAAACTACACATTAACGGTGATTTCGTACACCCGTTCAATCGTATCCATTAATTCGTTGTGTGTTTCCTCTTGATTCGGCTCTTCCGATTTTATATAGGCGGATAACGCTTTATCTAAAATATCGATGCTTTTTAAAACATTCGTTTCAATAACCAATATTTTTTTCACGCCGGACAATGCCTGCATTGTTTTATCATCAATTTCGGTCAACAGGACATCCCCATCGGCGGAACGTTGAAAGTGCAACGTTTTATCGTCTTTTTTAGATAAAATCGGATTTTCGGGTTCTCCCGCAAAAGCCGGTAAAAATACCGAAATCATTCCGGCTTCGTTGATCAGAAACTGCGGTGAAGGCAATTCATTGATATCCATTTTTTCAGCACCTTAATATTATTACACCGGTCGTCATTATACTGATTTTTTTTTTTAATTTCAATCTGGCGGATAATATAATGTTTCCACAAAAAAACCGCCGAGACATTCTTCGGCGGTTTTTTTTCAAGAAAATGACTACGCTTCCGTCGTGGCGTCCGCGACCGGTAAAGCAACCGGTGTTTCCGTCATTTCCAGATTTTCTTTGTCGCGCTGAGAAGCCAAAGCACGCAAACGGTTGATAACCGATCCCGTACCGGCCGGTATCAAACGACCGACAATGACGTTTTCTTTTAATCCGATCAAATCATCCGTTCTGCCGGAAACAGCGGATTCAGTCAATACACGGGTTGTTTCCTGGAACGATGCGGCGGAAATAAAGGAATTTGTCTGCAAGCTGGCTTTCGTAATCCCCAACAGGATCGGAGAAGCTTCCGCAGGACGTCCGCCGGCGGCCAAAGCTTTGGCGTTTTCTTTATCCAATGTTGCCTGATCAATCTGTTCGCCCTGCAACAATGTCGTATCGCCGGCTTCCGTGACTTCCAGTTTCTGCAACATCTGACGAGCGATGACTTCAATGTGTTTATCATTGATTTTCACACCCTGCAGACGGTACACGTCCTGAATTTCCTTAACCAGATAGTGAGCCAGTTTTTCAACGCCCATGACGCGCAAGATATCGTGCGGGACCAAAGCACCGTCAACAAGAATATCGCCTTTCTTAACGAAATCGCCTTCCTGAACGGTAACCAGTTTTCCTTTCGGCAACAGGTATTCACGTTCCTGTCCCTGTTCGTTTTTAACGATAATACGGCGTTTAGCCTTATAATCACGACCGAATTCAACAACCCCGTCAATTTCGGAAATGATTGCGCAATCCTTGGGCTTGCGAGCTTCGAACAATTCCGCAACGCGCGGCAAACCACCTGTAATATCACGGGTTTTAGAACTTTCACGCGGAATACGCGCCAAAACGTCACCGACACGCACTTTCTGTCCCGACTCAACCGACAAAATGGAATCTACGGCCAAGAAGAAACGCGCTTCCATACCGTTGGCAAAACGAATAACTTCGCCCGCTTCATCAGTCAAAGCGATATGCGGTTTACGTTCGGCGGCTCGGGAATGTTGCTTCCAGTCCATAACCACTTTCGATGTCAAACCGGTAGCTTCATCAACGACCTCGCGCATTGTTTCGCCGTCGACCAGATCTTCGTATTTAACAATACCTTCCTTATCGGTGATGACCGGCAAGGTATACGGATCCCATTCGGCGATACGATCGCCCTTAGCGATTTTCTGACCGTCTTCGACCTTCAGATGCGATCCGTAAGGAATGCGGTGACGGGCTTTTTCACGACCGTTTGCATCAATCAAAGCGACTTCGCAGTTACGCGTTAAAACAATCGCCATATTTTCCGAATTCAATACCGGCGTGTAGTTCAAAATTTTCACAACGGCGTCAAAAGCGGAATCGATACCGGACTGTTCGGCACCGCGCTGAGCCGTTCCGCCGATATGGAACGTACGCATCGTCAATTGAGTTCCGGGCTCACCGATGGACTGAGCGGCGATAACACCGACGGCTTCACCGACGTTAACCGCCGTCCCGCGCGCCAAGTCACGACCGTAACATTTTGCGCAGATACCGTCTTTACATTCGCAAGTCAAAGGCGAACGAATGTAAATTTTATCCACACCGGCGGCCTCGATCTTTTCAACATCGACTTCGTCGATCAGCTTTCCGCGTTCAACGATAACGGCCCCTGTCGCCGGATCCAAAACATCTTCCTGCGCCGTACGCCCCAGAACACGTTCCCCGATCGTAGCGACGACGTTGCCGCCTTCGACGACGGCGGAAACCGTAATTCCCTGCGTCGTACCGCAATCGTCTTCGGTTACGATGGCGTCTTGAGCAACGTCGACCAAACGACGCGTCAAATAACCGGAGTTCGCCGTCTTCAACGCCGTATCCGCCAAACCTTTACGGGCTCCGTGGGTCGAATTGAAGTATTCCGCCACGGTCAAGCCTTCTTTAAAGTTTGAAATAATCGGCGTTTCGATAATTTCACCTGACGGTTTTGCCATCAATCCGCGCATACCGGCCAACTGTTTCATCTGAGCCGCAGAACCGCGGGCGCCGGAATGTGCCATCATGTAAACGGAGTTGACGGGCTTACCGGAATCGGTTTTGGAAATTTCTTTCATCATTTCTTCGGCCACGCGATCGGTACAGACAGACCAAGCGTCAACAACTTTGTTGTATTTTTCGCCCTGCGTGATCAAACCGTCCTGATACTGCTGTTCAAATTCCTTCACTTTTTCTTCGGTTTCTTTAATCAGCTTCGTTTTTGTTTTCGGAATGATCATATCGTCTTTACCGAACGAAACGCCGGAAATAGCAGCGTATTTATAGCCCATGTTCTTGACACGGTCGGCAAAAATACACGTTTCCTTCTGACCGCAGTAACGATAAACCTGATCGATAATGTCGGTAATTTCCTTTTTACGCAACAAACGGTTGAACAGGCTGAACGGGATTTTCGGATGCTTCGGCACGACCTGCGACAGCAAAACGCGTCCCGGAGTCGTTTCGAAAATCTTTTTAACCAACTGACCGTTTTCATCCATGACTTCCAAACGGCATTTGATTTTCGTTTGGTAGTTAACCAGATGTTCAAACAACGCCATTTCGACTTCATCAACACCGGAGAAACACATTCCTTCGCCGATTTGACCTTCGCGCATAGATGTCAGGTAGTACAACCCCAAAATCATATCCTGCGTGGGAACAATAATCGGTTTGCCGTTTGCAGGCGATAAGATGTTGTTCGTGGACATCATCAAAACGCGCGCTTCCAACTGAGCTTCCAAAGACAACGGAACATGAACGGCCATTTGGTCACCGTCGAAGTCAGCGTTAAACGCCGTGCAAACCAACGGATGCAACTGAATGGCTTTACCTTCGATCAACACCGGTTCGAACGCCTGAATACCCAATCTGTGCAACGTCGGAGCACGGTTTAACAGAACGGGATGTTCGCGAATGACTTCTTCCAAAATATCCCAAACTTCCGGACGTTCTTTTTCAACCATACGCTTGGCGGCTTTGATCGTCGTGGCCATACCGTACAATTCCAACTTGGAATAAACGAACGGCTTGAACAATTCCAACGCCATTTTTTTGGGAATACCGCATTGATGCAATTTCAATTCGGGACCGACAACGATCACCGAACGACCTGAATAGTCAACACGTTTACCCAACAAGTTTTGACGGAAACGTCCCTGTTTACCTTTCAACATATCGGCCAAAGATTTCAAAGGACGTTTATTCGCTCCCGTAATTGCTCGACCGCGACGACCGTTATCAAACAACGCATCGACGGATTCTTGCAACATACGCTTTTCGTTACGGATAATGATTTCCGGAGCGCGCAGTTCAATCAAGCGTTTCAAACGATTGTTACGGTTGATGACGCGACGATACAAATCGTTCAAATCGGATGTGGCGAAACGACCACCGTCCAACGGAACCAACGGACGCAGTTCAGGCGGAATGACCGGAATGACATCTAAAATCATCCATTCGGGTTTAGAACCGGATTCCAAGAAAGCATCCACCAGTTTCAAACGCTTCACCAACTTTTTACGACGAGCTTCGGAGGACGTCGAACGTAATTCGGCGCGAATGGTTTCCGATTCCTGTTCCAGATCGATACCTGCTAAAATTTCTTTCAACGCCTCGGCACCGATACCGGCCCGGAAAGAATCCTCACCGTATTCTTCAACGGCACGTTGATACTGTTCTTCGGTCAACAGTTCGTTGACTTTCAACGGCGTCAACCCCGGTTCGATCACAATGTATTTTTCAAAATACAAAACGGATTCCAAATCCTTGAGCATAATATCGACCAACAAACCGATACGGCTGGGTAAAGATTTCAAAAACCAGATATGAGCGACGGGAGCGGCCAGTTCAATATGTCCCATACGTTCACGCCGAACCTTGGACAAGGTGACTTCCACACCGCACTTTTCGCAGACGATCCCGCGGAATTTCATGCGTTTATATTTACCGCACAAACATTCATAGTCCTTTACCGGACCGAAAATACGGGCGCAGAACAAACCGTCTCTTTCAGGTTTGAAGGTACGGTAGTTAATCGTTTCAGGCTTTTTCACTTCCCCGTAAGACCAAGAACGGATACGTTCCGGCGATGCCAGAGAGATCTGAATCTGATCAAAAGACTGTGTCCCTGAAACGGGGCCAAAAACTTTCATAAGTTCGTTCATTACTTTCCTCTTTCCTTCAAGAGATGTTCTTAGAATTCACGCTGGTTCAATTCGACGTTCAAGCACAAAGAACGCATTTCTTTGACCAAAACGTTAAACGATTCGGGAATACCGGCTTCAAACTTGTCGTCACCGCGGACAATGGATTCATAGACCTTTGTACGACCGGAAACATCGTCTGATTTTACCGTCAGAATTTCCTGCAACGTATAAGCGGAACCGTAAGCTTCCAAAGCCCAAACTTCCATTTCCCCGAAACGCTGTCCGCCGAATTGAGCCTTACCGCCCAAAGGCTGCTGCGTGACCAGAGAATACGGACCGATTGAACGGGCGTGGATCTTTTCGTCAACCAAGTGGTGCAGTTTCAGCATGTACGTCACACCGACCGTAACCGGACGTTCGAACGGTTCACCCGTACGACCGTCAAACAAGGTTACCTGGCCGGATCTGGGCAGACCGGCTTTATCCAACATTTCATTGATATCGCTTTCACGAGCGCCGTCAAAAACAGGCGTTGCGATCGGCAGACCGGACTTCATATTGTCGGCCAATTCCTTGACTTCTTCATCGGTCAATTTGGAAATATTTTCTTTATATTCCTTTTTGCCGTAGACGTCTTCCAACTTGGCGCGCAAGTCTTCAACCGAACTTTGTTGTGCGGCGACTTGTTCATACAAATCATGAACCTGTTTACCCAATTCGCGGCAAGCCCATCCCAAGTGACATTCCAAAATTTGTCCGACATTCATACGCGACGGCACGCCCAACGGGTTCAACACCAAATCGACCGGCGTTCCGTCGGCGATATGCGGCATGTCTTCAATCGGCAGAATACGGGAAACGACACCTTTGTTTCCGTGACGACCGGCCATTTTGTCACCCGGTTGCAGTTTACGCTTAACCGCGATGAAAACTTTGACCATCTTCAAAACACCCGGAGGCATTTCATCACCGCGCTGCAGTTTTTCAACTTTGTTTTCAAAGCGTTCCTGCAGTTTTTCAATATCGGCATCATGAACCTTGGCCATCTTTTCGATTTCAGACATGACTTCGTCGTTTTCAACCGAAATTTTACGCCATTGAGATGCCGGCATACCGTTCAAAACTTCTTCGGTCAAAACCGTACCGGCTTCGACACGCTTGACGCCGGCGGTCGCCGTTTGTCCCAACAAAGCCTGCTTCACGCGATCAAAGAAAGATCCTTCCAAAATCGCTTTTTCGGCATCACGATCCTTTGCCAAAGCTTCGATTTCCGACTGTTCAATCGCCATGGCGCGCTGATCTTTGTCAACGCCGCGACGCGAAAATACACGGACTTCAACAACCGTACCGGAAATACCGGGCGGTACGCGCAAAGACGTATCACGAACATCGGCGGCTTTTTCACCGAAAATGGCGCGCAACAGCTTTTCTTCCGGCGTCATCGGGGATTCGCCCTTCGGCGTCACTTTTCCGACAAGAATATCGCCGGCCTTAACTTCGGCGCCGATATAAACGACACCGGCTTCGTCCAACTGTTTCAAAGCTTCTTCACCGACGTTCGGAATATCGCGGGTGATTTCTTCCTGCCCCAACTTCGTATCGCGCGCCATAACTTCAAATTCGTCAATATGAATGGACGTAAAGACGTCATCGCGTGCAATACGTTCCGAAATCAAAATAGCATCTTCGTAGTTGTAACCGTTCCAAGGCATATAAGCGACCAAAACGTTACGCCCCAAAGCCAATTCGCCCAACTGTGTCGAGGATCCGTCAGCAATGATGTCTCCGGCGGCGACGATATCACCGACTTTGACCAACGGACGCTGCGTAATGCAGGTCGACTGATTGGAACGTTGGAATTTATGCATTTTGTAAATATCAACACCGGATTCATCGGCTTTGACTTTACCCGTGGCACGCACAACGATTCTCATACCGTCAACGGACTGAACAACACCGGCGCGCTTGGCAATAATCGAAGCTCCGGAGTCGCGAGCGACAGAAGCTTCCATTCCCGTACCGACCAACGGCGCATCCGCCTGCAACAAAGGAACAGCCTGACGTTGCATGTTCGATCCCATCAAAGCACGGTTTGCGTCGTCGTTTTCCAAGAACGGAATCAAGGCTGCGGCGACGGAAACCAACTGTTTCGGCGAAACGTCGATCAATGTGATTTCTTCGGGCGGACACAGAACGAATTCGCCGTTTTTACGGCAGGCGACCAACTTGTCTTTGACGAAACAGTCTTTGCTGTCCAATTCCGCGTTCGCCTGAGCGATCACGTGTTTGTTTTCTTCCATGGCGGACAGATAAACGACTTCTTTGGTTACTTTGCCGTTTTCAACTTTACGGTACGGACTTTCGATAAAGCCGTAACGGTTGACGCGGGCATACGTTGCCAAAGAGTTGATCAAACCGATATTCGGACCTTCAGGCGTTTCAATCGGACAAATACGACCGTAATGCGTCGGATGAACGTCTCGAACTTCGAAACCTGCGCGATCACGCGTCAAACCGCCGGGGCCCAATGCGGACAAACGACGTTTGTGCGTAACTTCCGCCAACGGATTGTTCTGATCCATAAACTGAGACAACTGAGAAGAACCGAAAAATTCACGAACGGCAACGGCAGCCGGTTTCGCATTGATCAAATCATGCGGCATAACCGTGTCGATATCGACCGAGCTCATGCGTTCGCGAATGGCTCTTTCCATGCGCAACAAACCGATACGGTATTGGTTTTCCATCAATTCACCGACGGAACGGACGCGACGGTTGCCCAAGTTGTCGATATCGTCGATTTCGCCGCGACCGTCTTTTAATTCGACCAGAATGCGAACGATTTCCAAAATATCCTCTTTGCGCAAAACGCGAATCGTATCGGGAACCTGTTCTTTATCAAAGTCCAAACGGGCATTCATTTTAACACGGCCGACAGCGGACAGATCATAACGTTCCAAATCAAAGAACAAACCGCGGAACAAAGCATCCGCTGATTCTACGGTAGGCGGTTCCCCCGGACGCATAACTTTATAAATATCGACCAAAGCCTCTTCGCGCGATACGTTTTTATCCGCGGCCAACGTGTTGCGAATATAAGGTCCGACATTAACATGATCTATGCGCAAAACGGCAAATTCTTTAATTTTGTTTTTGCCGAACATTGCAAAAATGTCTTCCGTGATTTCCTGACCGGCCTCGACCAGAATTTCACCTGTTTTTTCATTAATCATATCTTCGGCCAGATAAGATCCGATCAGTTCGTTTTTCGAAACATGAATTTCATTCAGGCCGTCTTTTTTCAGTTTATTCAACTTACCCGCCGTAGCTTTTTGACCGGCTTCGATCAACACTTCTCCGGATGCGGCATCAACCAGATCGAAACGCAACTTCATACCTTTAAGGTATTCGGGAACGAACGGTGTTTTCCAACCTTTTTTATCGGCAGTAAAGATAACCTTGTCATAGAAGTAATCCAAGATTTCTTCCTGACTCATGCCGCGAACTTCCAATAGACTGACATCACGGCCTTCAGCTTCACGCTGTTTGCGCAATTCTTCCGTTTCTTTGGATTCCAAAGCATACAACAACGTCGTAATCGGCAACTTGCGACGACGATCGATACGAACATAGATCAAATCCTTGGCATCAAATTCGAAATCCAACCAGGAACCGCGATACGGAATAACGCGAGCTGCAAACAAATACTTACCCGAAGAATGGGTTTTTCCCTTGTCATGATCAAAGAAGACACCGGGGGAACGATGCATCTGAGAAACAATAACGCGTTCCGTTCCGTTAACGACAAACGTTCCCGTTTCCGTCATCAACGGCATATCCCCCATATAGACGTCCTGTTCTTTGATATCGCGAATAGAACGGGCGCCCGTTTCTTCATCAACATCCCAAACGACCAAACGCAACGTAACGCGCAAAGGAGCCGAATACGTCATACCGCGTTGGATACATTCGTCAACATCATATTTGGGTTCGTCCAATTCGTATTTTACGTATTCCAACTCGCCGCGACCGGAAAAATCCTTAATCGGAAAAATGGATTTTAAGACTTCCTGCAAACCGGTTTCGGTTCTTTTCGCCGCCGGCACACCCAACTGAAGAAATTGATTATAAGAGCTTTTCTGCACCTCGATAAGATTGGGCATAGGCGCTACGGAAGGAATTCTTCCAAAGTTTTTGCGTACACGTTTCCGGCCTGTAAAAGATTTGACCATAACAGCTCCCCATTCCTGAAAAATAAAATTCTTAACGTCTTTTAAAATTAAAATGAACGCCCCAAGACGCGAAAGACATTCAAGACGACTTCAAGGATCGGTCGAAAAAGCCGATTTTCAGCCTTTCGTCCGATCCCTAAAATCAACAGATCAAAGTAATTACTTAACTTCGACCTTTGCGCCGGCAGCTTCAAGCTGCTTTTTGAATTTTTCGGCATCTTCTTTGGAAACGCCTTCTTTAACCGTCTTCGGAGCGCCTTCAACCAGATCTTTAGCTTCTTTCAAGCCCAGACCCGTAATAGCGCGGACTTCCTTAATGACGTTGATTTTGTTTGCGCCGGCTTCGGCCAGAACAACATCAAATTCGGTTTTTTCTTCCGCAGGAGCGGCAGCGGCACCGGCGGCAGCAACAGCTACCGGAGCAGCGGCGGAAACGCCCCATTTTTCTTCCAACATCTTGGACAGTTCAGCAGCTTCCAACACTGTCAAAGCAGACAATTCATCAACGATTTTGGCGAGATCAGCCATTTTATTTAACTCCGTTTAATAATTTTTAAGACACGTGCCTTTCGGCACAGATAGTTTTAAGCAGGGGAGATTTCCCCCGTGACAAGCAAATGATTACGCAGCCTGTTCTTTGTCGGCATAAGCCTTCAGTACACGAGCGAGCTGAGCCGCAGGCGCCTGAACCAAACCGACCAGTTTTCCGCGCAGCTGATCCATGGACGGCAGTTCACCCAGAGCCGTAACTTCGGCAACCGACAGAACTTTTCCGTTCATGATACCGCCGCGAATGATCAATTTGTCATTCTTTTTGGCGAATTCGACAACGGCTTTGGCAGCAGCGACCGGATCAACGGAATAAGAAATCGCCGTCGGACCGACCATCAAATCTGCCAATTGTTCATACTGTGTTCCAGCAAGAGCAAGACGAGTAATACGGTTTTTTGTCACGCGAAACTTTGCGTCCGCTTTACGAACGGCATCACGCAAGGCCGACATTTCGGCAACCGTCAAACCCGAATAATGGGTAACGACGACCAAACCGGCCGTGCTGAAGTCTTCGTTCATCTGAGAACGCAATTCAGCTTTTTGTTCACGTTTCACTTTTGTATCCTCACAAATTCTTTCGTTTTTCTGACGAACAACGAAAGCTTGGTTACATCCCGCTTTCAACCCCATGCTGAAAGCGGTTCCTGTCCAAAAGCTCAAGCCATAAACCATTCCTACGGAGTGGCTAAAAAAACTTGCACCTCTGTCTATGCAGGCGGATACGCTTTCCTTTAAACGGTCATACCCGAAAGTAAAACCGCACCTACAGTCTTGGACAGGTCAAG
>JAZNBT010000091.1:0-6828 GCA_045587165.1 Alphaproteobacteria bacterium
AGACAAGAACTTTTTTTCCCATTCGGGCGTTGATTGGCGGGCCAGAGCGGCGGCGCTGGTTCAAAATTTCAAAGCCGGAAAAATTATCCGTGGAGCCAGTTCTTTAAGCGAACAGGTCGTTCGTATGATCGTTCCCAGATCCCGAACGTTTTTTTCAAAGATGATTGAAGGCATCGATGCCGTTCGTTTGGAAAGAAGGTTTTCAAAAAACGATATTCTGGAATTTTATTTAAATCAGGTTCCGTATACCGCAAACAGGCGCGGGATAAAACAGGCCGCCTTGTTTTATTTTTCAAAAACGCCCGATCGTTTAAGTGCGCGCGAAATGACGGCGTTGGTTGTTTTGGTGCGAGCGCCGAGTTCTTTTGATCTGTACGGATCCGCGGATAAAATTAACGGATTGATTGATCGGCAGTTGCGTTCTTTTGCCGATCAAAAAATTATTTCTGAAAAGGACTTGCAGTCGGCTTTAGATGAAAAAATCCGTTTGTCGCCGTCCGAATTAAATGTCGCCGCTCCGCATTTTCTGGAATACGTCCGTTCTTTAAATCCGCCGGCCGGTCGATCCGTCGAAACGACCTTGGACGCTTTTTTGCAAAAAAAGACCGCGGCGTTGACCGAACGGCGTTTGAAAGATTTGGAATATCGTCATGTTTCGAATGCCGCAGTCTTGATTGTTGAACGTGAAACGGGGAATATTCTGACTTGGGTGGTGGAAAGCTCGGATAAAAATACGGCGGCGGTCAACGCGGTTTTAGTTCCGCGTCAGCCGGCTTCCGCTCAAAAACCGCTTCTGTACGGATTGGCGCTGACAAAAGGCATGACGGCCGCTACAAAGATCAAAGACGCCCCTTTTTCCCGCGCGGTCGGATCCGGCGTTCATCATTTTAAAAATTACAGCCGCAGCCATTACGGTGATGTCACCGTTCGTCAGGCATTAGGCAATTCGCTGAATATTCCCGCCTTAAAAACGATTGAGTTTGTCGGCGTTAAAACGTATTTCGATTTTTTGCAAAAGATCGGTTTTTCACATTTTGAAAAAAGTGCCGATTTCTATCGTGAAGGCTTGGCTTTGGGAAACGCGGAGGTTTCTCTTTTAGAATTGTCGCGCGCGTATCTGATGCTGGCAAACGGCGGAATTTTAAAGCCGTTGCGTGCATTTAAAGGTCAGGAAATCGAAAAGGAAAATCGTGTTCTGCCCGAAACCGCGGCAACGCTGATCGGTAATATTTTGTCGGATCCTTTGGCGCGGCAGCTGGAATTCGGTACGGACAGCATTTTAAATTTTCAGGTGCAGACGGCGGTTAAAACGGGAACGTCAACCGATTATCGGGACGCTTGGGCCATGGGATATAACGCCGATTTCGCGGTCGGTGTGTGGATGGGGAATTTGACATACGAACCGATGTCGGACGTGACCGGTGCTTCGGGGCCTGCATTGTTGCTGCGTTCCGTCTTTTCAGAATTAAATAAAATTAAAAACAGCGGACCGCTTTATTTGTCGCCCCTTTTGGAAAAGAAAACAATCGGAGAAACATCGGAATACTTTGATCCGGATATTGTCGAAACTGCCTTTTTCGAAAAAAATGATCCCGTCATCGTTTCGCCCGTCGACGGTGTCATGTTGGCGATTGATCCGCGTGTGCCGGAACAGCATCAGCAATATTCCTTTTCCGTTTCCTTTTTGCCCGAAGGTGCCGGAATTGTTTGGATTGTTGATGAAAAACCGTCGCCGGTGACGCACGAGGATACTTTTTTCTGGCATCCGGAAAAGGGAAGTCATACAGTACGGGCGGAAATAATTTTAAAAAACGGCGAAAAAGTATCGCTTCCCGAACGCCGTTTGACCGTTCGATGAAAGGACGAAAAAATGAAAAAAACCGAATTGCTTTTGCCCGCCGGATCTCCCGAAGCATTGCAGACGGCTTTTTTATACGGAGCCGATGCCGTTTATGCGGGGTTGCCGTCATTGTCTTTGCGCGCCAATCAGGGGTTTACCGTTGAAACCGTCGAACAGGCGATTCAACAGGCTCATGAAAAAAATAAAAAAATATATCTGACTTTGAACCTGTTTTCCAAAAACGACGATGTCGAAAAACTGGCCGGTTTCGCCGATACGGTGAATCGCTTGCGGCCGGACGGGTTGATCGTATCCGATCCGGGCGTGTTTATGTTTATGAAAGAATACGCGCCGCAAACGCCTTTGCACGTGTCGACGCAGGCAAACGTCGGTTCGGCGTTGACCGTTAAATTCTGGCAATCTTTGGGGGCGAAAGTCTGCGTATTGTCCAGAGAAACGTCTTTTCGGGAAATTTGTGAAATCAAGCGGCAGGTTCCCGATATTAAAATCGAAATGTTCATTCACGGCGCGATGTGCATGAGTTATTCGGGACGATGCCTTTTATCCGCTTTTATGACGGGGCGAAGCGCGAACCGAGGTAAATGCGCACATGCCTGTCGCTGGAAATATAAGCTGTATATGGAGGAAGAACAGCGTCCGGGTGAGTTTTTGCCGATACAGGAAGACGAACGCGGTACGTACATCATGAATTCCAAAGATTTGTGTTTGATGCCGAAATTGGATTTAATTCTGAACGCCGGAATAGATCTGTTGAAAATCGAAGGTCGCAACAAAACGCCGTATTATGTTGCGCAAACGGCCAGAGCGTATCGCAAGGCGATTGATGATTGGTATGAAAATCCGGACGAATGGCGGTTTGAAAAATATCAAGCCGAATTGGACACGTTGCAAAACCGCGGATATACGACGGCGTTTTTTGACGGTATACCCGACGGATCGGCGCAAAATTATGAAACGGTTCAAAGTTTAAGCGATTGGCGTAATGCGGGTATGATTTCAGGATGGTCGGACGAAGGCGCGGAAGTCCTGATTTATCAAAAAATCGAACAAGGCGATGTTTTGTCTTTTTTGCCTCCGGCCTCGTTTGATCCGGTCGATGTCGTCGTTTCCCGAGTCATTGACGGCTTTTCGAAAAAAGAAGTGTCGGCGCTTTCCCCCGGGCGGGTCGGACAGAACATTCTTATCCCGAGATCGTTTTTCGGCTCCTTCGGTCCCTCAGAACTGCCGATTTTCACGGTTGCGCGCGCAAAAGCGAAAAGGTGAAATAAGCGTTTTGATTTTTTTCGCCTCTTTTGTTAAAATGCGCGAAGTCTGCAAATGTATGAGGATATCCGATGAATACGGCTTTTAAATTTTTTTCTTTAACGCTTCTTTTGGCGTCGTGTGCCGCGATTTCAGACAAGGAAAAATCGACGGCGGTCAAAGTGTCTTTGACAGACAGAGTGCAGGCGCAGGTTGTCGAAATGCAAAAAAGCGTTACGGAATCTTTGCCCGATGAAATCGCCGGCCTGAAATCCGTCGAACCGGTTGCCGATCGCGAACAAAATCAACGCGGAGCCGGATTTACCCGCGCCTATACGGCGGATGATATCGTTGCAACCGTTTTTATTTATAATAATCAGGATTTCGGAATTCCTTCCGAAATTGATGAAAATATGGAAGCTTTGATGGATAAACATTTGCAGGAAATTCAGTCAATGCAGGATTCGGGATTGTATTCCGATGTGAAAATCGGAACGAAAAATGCACGCCCGTTCCGTTGGCGCGGTGTGAATTATCAGGTGTTGGAATCCGATGTCCAGTTTAATCAGCGCGATGCTTCCAAAAAATCCCTGTTGGTTTTAGGAACGAACAAAGATTTGATGACGTATGTGCGTATTCGCTATACGTATCCGAAATCAAAACAGTCGGAAATCAATAAAAAACATGCTGTTTTTACGCGCACGGTTTTTGTCGCTTTGAATGATTTCGCCGTAGCGCAAAAAACGCCGGTTGCTCAGTAATTTTCCGGCAATTTTAAGGTTGTGCGTATGAAAAAAATCGTTTTTTTGCTTTTTGTTTCATTGGCCGGTTGCGCTATTGTCGATCCGTCTGTCGAAGTCAGTCAAACGCTTAACCGGATGAATCAGGCTTACAAAGATAAAAATATTGAACAGTTTATGTATTTTATCAGTCCGGAATACAAAGGAAAACGGGATTTGTTGCAAATTGCCGTCGAAAACGACTTTGCCGGTTTTTCCGACGTCGATTACAGAACGTCCGTGTTCCAAACGTTGATTGATCCGCATACGGGTATCTACAACGCGTCCGTTTATTTTTTCCGTTCCGCCAAATCGCCGCGTTACGGCGTCGATAATCAAAGCGGTGAAACAACCTTGACGTTTGTCAAAGATAAAAACGGATTAAAGCTGATTAAAATGCCCGATCCGAAATTGTACGGATTGATTATTCCTTAAAATAAAAGAAGGCCGGAAATGACTCCCGAAGAAATTTTGCAGGATTATTTTGCTGCGTATGATGCGCCGCGTTCGTTTGATCCGAAACATCCCGAAGATGGTGTGTTGTCCAGACAACAAGACGGTTTGCCGCCGTTGCCGCTGAACGCCGAACAAGTCAAAGCTTGCGTTGCCTTGTTGGAACAAGGAAAAAGAACAACGGAAATGCTGGATCTGTTGTTGAATCGCGTAACTGCCGGAACGGGTGAGGCCGCCGCCGTTAAAGCGGATTTTCTGGAGCGGATCGCTTTGGAAAAAACAGTCGTTCCGGAGTTGAGTCCGAAACAGGCGCTCGCTCAGTTGGGATATATGAAAGGCGGTCAGAATATTCCCGTTTTGATTTCTTTGTTGAAAAACGACAAGACCGCCGCCGAAGCCGTAGGCGTTTTGTCCGAGTTGGTTTTAATTCATCAAGCGATCAATGATGTCGCCGCTTTGTATGATGACGGCAATAAATATGCCGCCGCTTTGTTGGAAGCTTGGGCGCGCGCGGATTGGTTCGCACATCGTAAAGAATTGGAAGAAGAAACAAGAGTGGTCATTTTTAAAATTCCAGATGATATTGAAGCTTCGACCGATTTCCTGTCCCATTCTAAAGGCGGACATACGCGTACGGATATTCCGTTTCACGGCAAACATTATTTTATGAACGCGGAATTGTTGGCGGCTTTGGATGTATTGAAAGCAGAAAATCCGGATGTTCCGGTCGCTTTGGCCGCCGATAAAATCGGGACGAGTTCTTCACGTAAGTCGGGTATGAATAATGTCGAATGGAATATCGGAATCGAAAATGACGATACCCGTTTTCAACCGGATAAAAAGACGCGCGCAATTATTTTCGCCGGTCGTGTTTTGGGGCCGATTTTTGCGAAAACCGCTCAGGATATGGGATCGATTATCGTGCGTACGGATACGGATTTATTGCATACGGGCGATAAAGTCCGCGTCGTTTGGCGCGCCGGAAAAATTCTGTCCGAAACGGGCGAGGAAATCGCATCGTTTAAACCGTTGAACGCAAATGAATTGGATTGTTTGCGCGCGGGTGGGGCTACGGCTTTTCGTATGGGGAAAATATTAACGGCCGCCGCTTCCGAAATTTTGGGAAAAAGCTTTAAACTGCCGTATGCGGTCGAGGAACCCGATCTGTCGGTAAAACCGATGACGGCGGCTCAGAAAATCATAGCCGAAGCCGCAGGGGTGAAAAGTGTTAAGGCGGGACAGACCGTTTATGCCAAGGTCGGCACCGTTGCGTCGCAGGATACGACGGGGGGAATGACGATTCAGGAATTACAGGGGACTTTGGCCGCGATGAAACTGGCCGTTCCCTTGTTCCTGCAATCTCAATGCCATAATGCCGCTTTGGGATTCCGTACGTCCGCCGTTGTCGACGCCAATAAAAAATTGACGGATTTTGTCAAGGAAATCGGCGGCGTCGCTCTGAATATGGGAGACGGGATCATTCATTCGTGGCTAAACGAGTTGGTCGTCCCGAATACGATTGTCGTCGGAGGGGATTCGCATACGCGTACACCTACGGCGTTGAGCTTTCCTTTGGGGTCGGGTGGTATCGCCGAAGCCGCGGCAACGGGCGTTACGGAAATTACCGTGCCGGACAGTGTATTGGTCTGTTTGAACGGAGAGTTTAAAGACGGCATTACCGTACGAGATCTGGTAAACTACATTCCGTATAAAGCGCAGAAAACATTCGGAAAAAATATTTTTGAAGGGGCAATCATCGAATTTCGCCACATCGGTCGGCCGTTCGATATGATTGACGTATTTAAAATGACAAACGCTTCGGCGGAACGTTCCGCCGCAGCGGCTTATTTTGAACAATCATCCGAAACGGTGGCCGCATATGTACGGGATCATTCGTTGCCGATTATCGAACGGATGATTGCGGACGGATACGATAACGCAGGCGTCCTTGCCGCCAGACGGGAGGTTTTGTCCGCGTATGTCGCGAATCCGCAAGGTGTTAAAGCGGATGACAATGCGAATTACGCATATGTTCTGGAAATCGATTTGTCCGAAATCGATCAACCGTATGTCGCTTGTCCGCATACGCCCGACAATGTTTCCGCTTTGTCCGAAATTACCGGAACGCCCGCGGAATTTTGTTTTGTCGGATCGTGTATGTCCGGAAAAAAGGATTTTGAGGTTTTTGAGCATATTACCCGCGATGTTGAACGGTTGAACGTTGAAACATGGATTGCCGCGCCGACGCGCATGATCGCGCATGATTTGGAAATCGCTGGCGTTTTGAAGGCGTTGGCCGACAGGGGCGTGCGGATCGAAATATCGGGTTGTTCTTTGTGTATGGGCAATCAGGAACGGGTAAAAGGTAAACGGAACGTATTAACAACATCAACCAGAAACTTTAAAGCGCGTATGGGGGATGAAGCGTCCGTTTATTTGGTTTCGGCCCAGCTGGAAGCCGTTGCGGCCGTGTCGGGACGTTTTCCGACGGTT
>JAZNBT010000092.1:0-6856 GCA_045587165.1 Alphaproteobacteria bacterium
CTTAACAGCTTTCTTTGTTGGAACAACACGCACGAAAACATCGGTTTGCCGTCGGTATCGGTCATCCGCACAAAGCGACCGTTAATGCTTTAAAAAAATGGATCCCGCAGGCAAAACAAAAAGGATTCGTTTTTGTTCCGATCAGCATGATCGCCGTTTTCCTGCATGATGAAAAGCAATCCGGAAACGTCCACGTATTAAATCGGCATGATGAATGGGAATAAATCATTCCAATGCGATACTATCCAGACTTTCAGGATCTTCCCCTAATAAAATCGCAAGATTTTTCAAATATCTTAGCCCGTTGTATTTTCTATACTCTTCGACAGAGGCTTCTCTTTTAGCCGCTTCGATTTCTTCATCCTGTTTCGGCAGCATCATGGGGAAAAACGTAACATCCGCGCTGACCTGTTCGCGCTGAATTTCCAGCCAACCGTTTGTCAAAGAAAATAAATACGTTGCGATACTTTTCGGTTCTTTAACGATTTTCACCTTTACTCCGGACAAGTTATGCACCAACAGCATTTCCTGCGGTTCAACATACTGTGTCGTAAAAATGCCGCGTATATCGGTATCTAAAAAATCATTAATCATAATTATTGGCAATTCGGGCATTTTTATCTCCTTTTTTAAAAACGGATTTTATTATACGAAAAACAAAATAAAAAATAAAATAAAAGCTTTGGAAAAGCGCTGCTTAAACGGTTTAATGTTGCAAAAAAAATAAAATTGACATACCTAATTAATCAGACAAAAGGATAAAAATGAACGAAAAAAAATCTCTCATGTCTTTTTTTAAAAATAAAGCCTTTTTGGGTTTCGGCCTAAGAATTATTTTGTTGTTGTCTTATTTGGCCGCCTTGATTTTTATGGGGAAAGACATCGGTTTAAACTATTACGAAATTTACATTACACTGGCTGGAATGATCGGAACGACATTATTTTTCGGTCCGATTTTTTATCTGATTATTTTCTTTCCGATCATTTTTATGCTGTTGATCGACATACATTTGTTTCATGCTTACGGTTATTCGCTGCTAAGTTTCGGCGCGCAAATAGGCAGACTGCTTTTAGACACGAACAAAGCGGAAGTTTTTGAATATGTTGAACGGATCGGGTTGTTTAATTTCGTTTTTTCGTTTTTTCTTATTTTATGTTTAATTTATGCGTCCTTACATAAACCAAAATTAAACGGACTTTCCAAATCGTGGAAAATGATGATTTTTATAACTGTTTTTCTTGGTTATCCGTTCGGTTATGTTTCACATATTCAACCATTGCTTTTATCACTTTTTTCACCAAAAGCGGCTAATATATTGGCGAAAGCCGACATGTTTCGCTTTATGCCGTCTTCCGAAACAAAAGCGGATACCGTTGTCATTTTAATCGGGGAAAGCCACCGATATCCCGAATTTTCCAAAGCGTTTCATCAATATTCCGGTCGATTTCCGTTTTTGTATGAATTTTCGGATATAATATCCAAACACCCCGGCACGATTGATTCCGTTCCGATGATTTTATCACGCAAAAAAGGGATAGAACGTATTCAATTTTTTCATGAAAAATCTCTTTTTGCACTTTTCAAAGAAGCGGGATACGCTACCTATTTCGTGCATTATGTCGGAAACGCCTCCGAAATGAACGGTTTGGGACAGGTTTATCAGCAGGCGGAGAATTTTATTCAATATGAAGAAAATGTCACACAGACAACGGATGAAAAAATACTACCCGTCCTTGATAAAATTCTGGCTTTTCCTGAAAAAAAGAAATTAATCGTCATAAAAATGATCGGAATTCATGTTTCATTCGCCAATCGTTATCCGCATACGAACGTCAAAAAGACCGTTTCCGAACGTTTTTTCTCTTTGTTTAAAAAACAAACAAAAGAAAAAGAAATGACCCATTATAAAAACGCCGTTTCATATTCGGCAGGCATAATTAATGATATCATGACACGGATCAACGACAGAAAAGAACCCTCTTTATTGTTTTTTTCGTCCGATCACGGTATTTGCATTTTTGACAAAGGCACTTTTCATCTGCCGCCGAATTGCCGAAACGCTTTTCATGTTCCGGCGATGTTCCTTTTAAATGCTTCTTTAAATGCCATAACCGATCAACATTTAAAAGACAATCTGTCTTGCAACACGGACAAACCTTTAACGGCGGAATATGATTTTGAAACGATTGCAACGCTGGCGGGTATTTCCTATCCGACAGCGGATAAAAGTTACGATTTAACGCAGCTTTGCAATCCGTTGGAAGGGAAAAAGCGCCCTGTTCGCATTATGCTGGGAAGCACTGCCTTATACGAAGATTTATAAGCCGATACATTCCGTTGACAAATATAAAAAAACTTATACAAAATTCTATAAAACATCCTTTTAATGCGGAGAAAAAATGAAAAAAGGACTTATCTTGGAAGGCGGCACCATGCGCGGATTGTTCAGCGTCGGCATTTTGGATGCTTTTTTGGAAAACGATATTCCTTTTGACGGCGTAATCGGCGTTTCGGCGGGCGCCGCTTTCGGCTGCAACTACATTTCCAAACAAAAAGGGCGCGTTTTGCGTTACAACACCCGTTTTTGCAAAGATAAAAGATATTGCTCTTTGCGGTCTTTAATCAAAACGGGCGATTTGTACAACGCCGAATTCTGCTATCATGAAATCCCCGAACATCTGGATGTATTGGATACACAAACATACAGAAACAATCCGACCGAATTTACCGTTGTTTGTACAGATGTTACAACAGGAACACCCGTTTATCAAAAACTGGAAAAAATGGATTATACGGACTTGGAATGGATGAGGGCGTCGGCTTCCATGCCTTTAGCGTCCAAAATCGTTCAGATAGACTCTTATTTTTTATTGGACGGAGGTATTTCGGATGCCATTCCCGTCAAATACTTTGAATCAATCGGCTATGACAGAAACGTTGTTATTTTGACCCGCCCTGCGGATTACATAAAAAAGAAAACAAAATTTCTTCCTTTATTTAAAACGGCTTTCAGAAAATACCCGAAATTTGTTGATACGATCGCAAGAAGGCATGATGTTTATAATGAAACGCTGGAATACATTCGGCAAAAGGAAAAACAAGGCGATTTAATCGCGATACGCCCCGAAAACGCCCTCCCCATTGGCAAGGTTGAACATAACGCGGACAAAATGCGTACCGTTCATCAAATCGGATATGAAACGGGACTGAAATACATTGAACAGGTTAAAACGTTTTTGACTTAATTTTTTTGATTTTTTCATCTGTTTTTCTTTGCGGAAAAGTTGTACGCATATACAATTTTTTATCCAAGACTTCATGAATAAAATAATTTATCGCATTCTTACGAATATTTGATTCCTGAAACCATGTCGTCGGAGAAAATAAAATAAGCGGCAACCAGAGAAACACTCTTGAATGCGATGGAGCGGTAATTGAATAGACTTCCTTTTTATCGACATAAAGGAACATCGTTATATCGTCATTATGAGACACTGAAATAGGAATAGTCATTAAGAAATATCCAGACATAAGCCCTAGAACCGCACGATCCCCTTCACTAGTTCCTGTTCTTTTTACGTCGAAATGAAAATGGTAATCACTTTTTTCATCGAAAAAAGTATATGAAAATGAATTGAAAACGCCTGCTTTTTGAAACGTATTTCTTATTTCTTTTCTGAATTTTTCATCATTAATTGCACTGGAAACCGAAAATGTAGCTTTCTGTTTTTCCGCATTAGAAACCGACTGAATCGGATTTTTATGTATGGTGTAGTAATACCCGTTATAACCGGCGCAACCTGAAAGAAGCAAACATAAAACAAATAATTTTTTCATTATTTTTTCTCTTCCACCTGTTTCAAAAAATAAGCTTTTTGCTTATAAATTTTTTCCACATACTGCAGATTGACATGTCCTGTCGATACTCCGACCGACCTTCCTTGAAATGATTGCCCTCCGACATTTCCAGAAGAAAACGACACATTTGACTGAACTACGGGAACAATGGCATTCTTTGTACGTTCATCCGTTTGTTTTGATGTTATGACGACCACATCCGCCCCATTCTGTTGGGCGGCTTTAACGGCTAAATATCTGGGCTCCCATTTTCCTTGAAAAACGGCTTGCCCGATAACGACATACCCTTTATCTGTAAACGACTTTATTCTTTCGGTATCTCTTGTCGTGTCAATAACAGCCGGCTTCTTTTTTGAAAAAACATGACCGGATACAGATGTAACCGGTTCATAATATTCTATAAATTTGTTACCCGAACAGGAACAAAGGAAAAACAACGGTATAAAAAATCTCAGTTTCATCTAAAAAATCCACCTGCAATAATAGCAATCTTTAAGATTAAAAAAATATCCCAATTTGGGATATCCTAAAACAGGATTTTATCCTTTGTCAAACATAAAGGATAAAGCCGATGACAAAGTCCGTTTTTACAGATCGTTACCGATTGTTTTTACAGTTGTTAATTCAAGAACGCCGCAATAAGAAAATAACGCAAATTCAGTTGGCGACCTTGTTACAAAAACCTCAATCTTATGTTTCAAAGTATGAAAACGCAGAGCGGCGACTTGATATAGTTGAATTTTTAGAAATAGCAGAGCAATTAAAAATCAATCCTGCAGAATTTATTAAAAAACTTTTTTAGAAATAATAAAAACCCTCCGACGGTTTCCCGTCGGAGATTTTTATTTTGTTTTTCCGTCCGGAGGATGTTTCCCCCATACGGATAGTGCTTAGGCGTTGCGTACAGCCGCCTGAGCCGCAGCCAAACGTGCGATAGGCACGCGGAACGGCGAGCAGGAAACGTACGTCAAACCGACGCGATGGCAGAAATCGATCGTAGCCGGATCGCCGCCGTGTTCACCGCAGATACCCAACTTGATGTTCGGGCGGGTCTTGCGACCTTTTTCGACAGCCATCTGAACCAACTGACCAACACCTTCTTCGTCCAAAGATTTGAACGGATCTTTAGCAAAGATGCCTTTGGCAACGTAATTCGGCAGGAAAGCACCCGCATCGTCACGGCTCATACCCAAGGTGGTCTGCGTCAAGTCGTTTGTACCGAAGCTGAAGAATTCGGCTGTTTCGGCAACCTTGTCGGCTGTCAAAGCGGCACGCGGCATTTCAATCATGGTACCGACCATGTAGTTGAATTTAACGCCGGCCTTTTCCATGACTTCTTCGGCTTTCTTAACGATAACCGCTTTCATCATGTCCAGTTCTTTCTTCGTATCAATCAACGGAACCATGACTTCGGGTTCAACCTGTTTGCCCAATTCTTTGGAGGCTTCGACAGCAGCTTCAAAGATAGCCTGAGCCTGCATTTCCGTGATTTCCGGATAGGTCAGACCCAAACGGCATCCGCGCAGACCCAACATCGGGTTGGCTTCGTGCAACTGGTTGACGCGAGCCTGAACGGCTTCCAGCGTAATACCCAATTCTTTAGCGATTTCGCGCTGTTCGGCTTCTTTTGTCGGCAGGAATTCGTGCAAAGGCGGATCCAACAGACGGATCGTAACCTGCAAGCCTTCCAAAGCCAGGAACAAGCCCTTGAAGTCTTCGCGCTGATACGGCAACAATTTTGCCAAAGCGGCACGACGAGCTTCTTCGGATTCGGCCAAAATCATTTCGCGCATGTGTTTAATACGCATCGGATCAAAGAACATGTGTTCCGTACGGCACAAACCGATACCTTCGGCACCGAACTTGCGAGCAACGGAAGCATCATGCGGCGTATCGGCGTTCGTGCGGACTTTCAGCTTGCGAACTTCGTCAGCCCAGCCCATGAACACACCGAAATCACCTGTCAATTCGGCATCTTTCAAAGCAACGGCGCCGTTGATGACTTCACCAGTCGTACCGTCCAAAGTAATCACATCGCCTTCTTTGATTTCAACGCCTTTAATCGTCATTTTCTTGGCAGCATAGTCAACTTTGACATCAGCAGCGCCGCAAACAGCCGGCGTACCCATACCGCGGGCAACAACCGCCGCGTGAGACGTCATACCGCCGCGAGCCGTCAAAATACCCTGAGAAGAGTGCATACCGTGAATGTCTTCCGGAGACGTTTCAACGCGAACCAGAACGACTTTCTTGCCTTCTTCAGCCCATTTTTCGGCATCATCGGCAGAGAAAACAACCTGACCGACGGCAGCGCCGGGGGAAGCATTCAAAGCCTGCGTCAGCAAACGACCATCAGCGATAGCTTCTTTCTTCGCTTTCGGATCCAAAGTCGGATGCAACAAATCGTCCAACTGCTTGGGTTCAACGCGCATCAAAGCGGTCTTCTTGTCAATCAAGCCTTCGTTGACCATGTCAACGGCCATTTTAACAGCGGCAGCGGCCGTACGTTTACCGTTACGGGTCTGCAACATGTACAATTTGCCGTTCTGAATGGTGAATTCCATATCCTGCATATCGCGATAATGTTTTTCCAACGTTTCGCGGATATCGCACAACTGCTTGTACAATTCGGGCATAGCTTCTTCCATGCAAGGCAGATCGGAACCGCGTTCTTTTTTGCCTTCTTTGGAAATCTGGTGCGGCGTACGAATACCGGCCACAACGTCTTCACCCTGAGCCTTAATCAAAAATTCGCCGTAGAAAGCGTTTTTACCCGTGGACGGGTCGCGAGAGAAGCAAACACCCGTAGCGGAATCGTCACCAGCGTTACCGAACACCATTGTCTGAACGTTAACAGCGGTACCCCAATCTTCGGGAATATCATTCAATTTACGATAATAGATAGCACGATCGACCATCCAGCTCATGAACACGGCACCGATACCGCCCCACAACTGTTGGTTGGGATCCTGCGGACCGGGCTTACCGAATTTTTCA
>JAZNBT010000093.1:0-5360 GCA_045587165.1 Alphaproteobacteria bacterium
AAGATATCGTCGGTGTAGCCGACGGGCAGGTGGCAGGAGTTGGTGTAGTAGGGCACGTCCTCGCCTGCGGTTATTATGCGTTTCCGCGATATGGGAGTTGAAACATTCAAACTGATCGACCCTGAAATTATGAAAGGCATGATTTCTCAGCGTTTGTTCCGCAGAGTTTGTCCGCACTGTCGCATCCCCGTTTCACAAAAACCGGATCATCCGACCGTTCAGCGTTTGCGCAAAGCCTACGGCGATTTCGGTATGGAACAAGCATTTCTTCGCGGTCCGGGATGTCCCGAATGCGGCGGCAACGGCTGTAAAGGCAGATGCGTCGTCGGTGAAATTCTGATGCCTGACGCAACGTTTTTAAATTTACTTGTCAGCGGCGAAACCAAAAAAGCGATTGACTACTGGACAGGCGATTTAGGCGGACGTACAATGAAGGACTGTTCCGTCGAACGTATGTTAAACGGCCTGATTGACGCCGAAGAAGTCGAACGTTGGTGCGGCCTGTTGGATGAAAGACCCGTTTACTAAATAAAAAAAGAGGTTTCAAATGGCTAAAGGTAAATTCAGCCTGGCAGATATCAACAGATATTATGCGATGATTATCTGCAGAATGAGCAACGGCACGCGATTGAAAATTTATCGTAAGCTGATTTCTTTGCTGCGCAACCGGTTTTCTTTGATGGATGCGTTGGACCGTATCAGAGGAATTATCACCAATGACGGTAAAAATCCGGATGAACCGATGGCTTTGGCCATTTTATACTGGTCTCGAGAATTGCAAAACGGTAATCCGTTTTCCGTCGCTTTGGAAGGTTGGGCGCCGGCCAGCGAACGATTGATGTTGTCGGTCGGTGACGTTTCTCACTTGGAAGGCGCGCTGGAAAACCTGATCAAAGTTACAGAGGGAACTAAAAAAATGAAAGAACCCTTGGTCAGTGCGGTCAGCTACCCGATGTTTTTGTCCATGATGGTCGTTTTGATTATTTACGCCATCGGCGTATACATGGTTCCGCCGATGATTAACGCCGCGCCCAATACGCGTTGGACCGGCAGTGCGCGTGACTTGGTGGCAGTGTCTTATTGGATTGAAAAAAACTGGCTTTTCGCTTTTTCGATTTTACCGGCGTTGTTCCTGACGATTTATTTAACGCTCGGCCGCTGGAAAGGAAAATCACGAGCCTGGTTCGAAAATGTTCCGCCGTGGTCCTTGTATCGCATTTTCGTCGGCGTAACGTGGATGTTGGCGATGGCCGCGCTGGTTCGTGCGGGGACGCCCGTTTCCCAAGCTTTAAGATCTTTGCGTCACGATGCCAGCCCTTATTTACTGTATCGTATCGACAGCGCATTGGTTTTCATTAACAACGGGGATAACTTGGGGGAAGCGTTAAACAAGACCGGATTGGGCTTCCCGGATCAGGAAATTATCGGCGACTTGCGTATTTAT
The DNA here is from genome assembly GCA_045587165.1 of Alphaproteobacteria bacterium. Taxonomy (GTDB): domain Bacteria; phylum Pseudomonadota; class Alphaproteobacteria; order CAAGCB01; family CAG-977; genus UBA11549. The sequence continues at coordinate 1,445 of JAZNBT010000093.1, forward strand.
TCCGAAATGGACAACTTCCAAGGGGCCTTGGACCAAATGGCAAATGAATGGCTGGAAAACAGCGTTACTGGTATCGCACAAAAAGCGGCCGTGTTAAACATGATTGCGACATTGTTCGTTTCCGGCGCCATTGCATGGGCCGTTATGGGAACGTTCGCCATGCAGGATCAGATTACAAAGGCGATGGGATAATCCTCCCTCTTTATGTTGCACGAAAAATCCCCTCATTTCAAAAAATTGAGGGGATTTTTTTATAAAAAAGGGATTTTAAATTTAAACAAACTAAGCTTAGCGTGCTTTTGCCGCTTTAACGGCATTGACTACCGCCGTCTGAGCCGGTTTGGAAACGGTCGCCGTCTGTGACGCCTGTTTGTTTTTGTTCATGCCCAACTGATCGGTCAAAACTTCCAATTCATCCACAAAGCCTTTAACGACACTCAGCCCTTTTTTCCAGAAATCCGGCTTAGAAGCATCCAAACCGAACGGTTTTAACATCTGCTGATGACGTTCCGAACCGCCTTTGGATAACATATCCATATATTTTTTCGGGAAATCTTCGACTTTCCCTTCTTCATACACTTTATATAAGGAATTAACCAAACAATCCCCGAAAGCATATCCGTATACATAGAACGGCGTATGGATCAGGTGCGGCACCGTTGACCACATGGCATTTGATTTGTCATCGTTCGTAACCGACGGCCCCAAAGCATCGTTCTGCGTCTTGGTCCAAATACCGTTCAAACGATCCGGAGAAAGTTCACCTTCGGCCCGACGCGCCGTATGAACTTCTGTTTCGAAACGATGAAACGCGATTTGACGAACGGATGAGTTAATCATCGATCCCGTTTTTTCCGCCAGCATGGCAAAACGTTGTTTCGGATCCTTTTCGTGTTTCAACATATATTTAAACGTCATCATTTCACCGAAAATAGAGGCTGTTTCCGCCAATGTAATCGGAGTATTCGACTTTAACATCCCCTGCTCGCGCGCCATATATTGATGCACGCCATGCCCCAATTCATGAGCCAAGGTCATAACATCGTTCGTCGTTCCCATAAAATTCAGCATTAAATAAGGATGGGAAGACGGAACGGTCGGATGCGCGTAAGCGCCCCCTTCCTTACCTTCTTTCGGAGCGACGTCAATCCAGTTGTTATCAAAAAACTTTTTGCCGACGGCAGCCATTTCGGGCGAAAATTCGTTATAAGCGGCCAAAACGATGTTTTTGGCTTCTTCCCAAGAATACTTCTTTTCGGGCAAATCGGGGATCGGAGCGTTTCTGTCGGAATAATCCAACTTTTCAACGCCTAACCAATCCGCTTTCATTTTATAATAACGGTGAGAAACGTCCGCATGACTTTCCACGACGGAATCGACCAAAGCGTCAACGACTTCGTCTTCCACCTGATTTTCAATATTACGCGCGGAAATCGGCCGTTTATAACCGCGCCATTCGTCTTCAATCTGCTTATCCTTTGCCAACGTATTGGTGATCAAAGCAAACGTCGACATATTTTCCTTCATCACCCGATTGATTTCGGCGCACGCTTCGTGTCTGGTTTCGATATCGGGATCCGACATTTTGGCCATAGCTTCGGGCTCGGTCAATTCCTTGCCGCCGATATTGAAACGAAGACCGGCCATCGTTTCATCAAACAGACGATTCCACGCGGTTGCGGAACTCATAGATTTATCATGCAACAGCTTTTCCATATTTTCGGGCAGCATATGATCACGCGCGGCACGAACGTTTTTAATCCACGGTTCATATTTTTGCGCGACGGGAGACGTCATTTTTTTCGCCAACTGTTCATCGGTTAACGAATTTAATTCCAATTCAAAGAACAGCATTTTACCGGAAACGTCATTCGATTTTTCCTGTACGTTTTGATAAAACGTCGAAATTTCGGGATCGTTCATATTAGTGGAATGCATCATATACGAATAAGCGTCCAACCGCCCCAACGTTTCGTTCAATTTTTCGTATTCCTCGATGGATTTTCCGAATTCATCGGGCGTCGAAGTCAGCAGTTTCCCCTTATAATGCGTTTCAAATCTCAACGCGCCCGCGGAAACGGCCGCCATATCTTTTTTCAATTCGGGCGAATCCATTCCGGGATAAAGATCGCTGAGATCCCATTTAGGTAACTGTTCGGTCATAACGGCTCTCCTTTTCTTCAAAATCTTTTCAATTTTTGTCCAAAAGTCGAAAAAATGTCAACTGCTTTTAACGATACGCTTCTTTGAAAATTTCAATATTTTCCTTCAAAGAAAGCGTGTAACGATCCATCGCAAACAAATTCCCCATCGTTTTATGGGCGTTTCTGGCTAACTTTTCCATTTCATCCGGTCGAATCCCGTAATCCGACATTTTCAAATTATCCACGCCGCATTCCTTTTTCAATTTTTGTAATGCATGAATAAAAGCGTACGGTTTTTCCCCTTCGGGCAATCCGTCCGTCGTTTCCCCCATCATATGCGCCATTTTGATAAAACGATCCGGCACATATTTGGCAAAAAAAGAAAAATATGCTTCGGAAAGCATCAACAATCCCGCGCCGTGCGGCAATTCCGGATGAAAAGCCGTCATAGCATGTTCCATAGAATGTTCGGACGTACAGCTGGATGTGGATTGCACCATACCGGACAACACGCTTGCCAGAGAAATATTCGTGCGGGCCTCGATATCCGATCCGTCATGAACGGCTTTTGGCAGATTTTTATAAATCAAACGGATCACCTGCAAAGAAAACGCTTCACTGATCGGCGTCGCGATCTTGGCGATAAAACCTTCTGCCGCATGAAAAAAAGCGTCGAATCCTTGAATGGCGGTTAAAAACGGCGGAACGCTGAGTGTAAGCTCGGGATCGACAACCGACAAACAGGGAAACGTCGACGGTACGCCGAAACCTATTTTTTCATGCAATTCCCGATCGGTAATCACCATCCACGGATCGGATTCCGTACCCGTCCCCGCGGTTGTCATCACGGCGACAACCGGCAACGCGACGTTTTTCACGGGCTTTCCCTTACCGGAACCGGTCACGATATAATCCCATAAATCGCCCGGATTACGTGCCATCAAAGCGATCGCTTTGGCGGCATCAATCGTACTGGAGCCGCCGACACCGATGACAAATTCACAAAAATTGTCTCGCGCGAACTGAGCTGCTTCCATAACGTGAGTTTTAGAAGGATTCGGATTGATTTTATCAAAAATCATATATTCGATATTTTGATGTTTCAACGCCGTCAGGACACGATCCAAATAGCCCTTTTTCTTCATCGTGTCTCCGGCGGAAACGACGACCAACGCCAGCTTTCCGGGCAGTTTTTCACGTTTCAGCTCATCAATCTTGCCGACTCCGAATAAAATCTTTGTCGGAATGGAAAAATCAAAATCAATCATCGCCGTCTCCCTCTATTTCAGGACGCTTTAATTTATACGTTTTTTCACTTAAAAAGAAAGCAAAAATCAGCGCGTCGGCCGCAAAAATCCGAACGGAGAAGACGCCGCCGCATTTTCTCGGCGTTCGGACATATCCGTTGTTTCCGACGAAAATACCGTTTCAGACGGCTGTTCCGAATATTCGGGGACGGGATCCGTTACCGGAACGGTTTCGGGATCGAATTGAGGCACTTCGTAAGCATAGGGCTGCGTGTATGATTCGGTATTAATTACCGGCTCTGTTTGGATTTCCTGCATCACCGGTTCTTCCGGCTGTAAAAAAGCCGCCTGCAAACCGTCAATTTCCCGACAGGCTTCGACGAAACGCAAATAAACCCGCCCCAAAGACCCCTCTTCAAAGATTTTGGTCAAATAATGCTCGATATCATGACGTTCCAACATCGTAAACATTTGTTCAAAGCGATAACAAAACGTCCGCACGGCATTTGACAGAATATCGTCACG
>JAZNBT010000094.1:0-4817 GCA_045587165.1 Alphaproteobacteria bacterium
TGTTATAATTGATCGTCTAAGTAATCTCTGTTAAAATAAATAAAGCTTTTTATGACGACCGGAGCAAGTTATAATTGATCGTCTAAGTAATCTCTGTTAAAATGCCGACCTGATAGGCTAGTTGCGCTTGTGTGTTATAATTGATCGTCTAAGTAATCTCTGTTAAAATGCCGCTTCGTTCTGCCCGCGTCCGTGTTCTGTTATAATTGATCGTCTAAGTAATCTCTGTTAAAATAAAAGCATTAAACGCAGTACTCTGCTTTAAGTTATAATTGATCGTCTAAGTAATCTCTGTTAAAATTGTTGAGAATGTAACGGTTGTTATCGTGGAGTTATAATTGATCGTCTAAGTAATCTCTGTTAAAATACTTTCTCAAAGGCTTATGAATTTGAGGGTGTTATAATTGATCGTCTAAGTAATCTCTGTTAAAATAGATTAAAGGAACAATAATGCTTACACCAAGTTATAATTGATCGTCTAAGTAATCTCTGTTAAAATAGGTTTCACAAAAGGTCTTGAAAACAAACGATTTTCAAGACCTTTTCCTTATCAAAACAACATCAATTGAGCGGTCTCTTCGCGTTCTTCCTCTTCATTTAACGCTAAAAATTTCCCTAAGAAATTTTCCGTCATCAGATATTGTTTGTCCGTTACATACAAAAATGAAACAGAACTGTTTTCGGGAATAAACGGAATAATTTGTTTAGCCACGCGTTTAGATTCAACCAATGACGAACAAGGTTTGATATAAACGGAAAACTGTTTCATCACAAATCCAAAATCCAACAGCGTGTTTCTGAATCTGGTCGCTTTCCGCGCTTCCATTTTTGTCCTGACGGGAATGTCAAACATACAAAACACCCACATCATCGACCATCCCGTCGGAACGTTATTCCTTTTTCTTCTTGCCATTTATCAACATCTTGTGACGACGTTTGATTTTTCCGAACGGCGTTAATTCGATTTTACGGGTATGATGGTCAACTAAGAATCCTATACTTTTTACTCGCTTGGTTTCCACACTCATATACACGAGAGTTTTGTCTTCAGGTGAAGTCATTCTAGCATCAGAAATATAGTCAATTCCCATTTCTCCATTACTGAATTTTTTCACTCGCGCCATGCATCTCGGCATATCTGTATAATGATTCCATTCTTTGGGGGTATCTAATTCGATCATATCGCTTTTTTGCAACCGCCAAATCTCTTTTGCCCCGTTACGTTTCCATTCCGGCATATATTCCGTTTGATTTGCGTTAAAATTATTTGTCACTTCCCAGCCGATTTTGCCGTTCTTTTCATAAAAATCGATACAGCTGTTGTTTCCCGATTCATACGCAACACCGTGCTTCGGAATATCAATCAATGCTGAAGAAGATTCATAGCATTTAACCGTATCTCCTTTCCAGAGATTATGCCGTTTTAATGTTTTCAACACCTCGTTCAAGACCATATTTTCGGAAATATCATAACTCTTTTTTCCTTCCGAAACATCCTTATCTCGCTGTTCTTCCAACGTCTGCAAACAAGACGGATAATAATCCTCAAACAATGAAACCAATTCAGCCTGTTTTTCCCTATCTTTAGGCAACTCACTCCAAAGTTTTTGTTTTCTTTTCCATTCTTTTTCCGTCAACTGTTCAGGCTTTCCCTTTTCTAAAAACGAATTCGCCCATTCATCTTTGACGGCGGAAGAAACCAACAACTTTTTCAAATCGGTTTTCTTTTTCACGACAACGTTGATTTTTCTTTTATAAACAATGATTGTTGAATCCTTATCCGTCGGATTAACGCCCAAAACCGTTCGTCCCGTATCTTTATGCAGTTGTCCCGCTTTGGAACGATCCGGCTTGTGCGACACAAGAACCCGTCTTAAAACGGAAATCACATTCTGACGAAACTGCGATAATGTTACTTTTCTGTTTTCCGCCGCCATACCTGATAAAAGTAACGGATATTCGTCAGCACGCATACGCTGATAGTCGTCTTGTTTTTCATGCCATGCCATTTTTTGCATAAAAGAACGGCTCAAACACGCAACAACGATCGCATCCATAGCATGATGACGGTGATCTAATCGCGGCTTTTTCATCCATTGGGGATTTTTCTTTCTGTCATAATAACGCCATGAGCCGTCGATATCAGGTCTTTCCCGTCCTTCAACAATATCCCCCGTTTCCGAATTAACGTAATACGGTGCACACGGTAAATAACGCGGCACATCAATTCCGGACAGTTCATATTCAATCCCGTCTAAATTCCAAGCTGTCCTTAATTGTGCCGTATATCTCCCGCACGGAGCCAATATACGGACTTCGGAAGCATCATCAGGACAGTCTATAATCGCGCGCAAATAGCGTTGTGCCATTTTGGACACATAACGTGTATCCGTCATATAACGGGTCGTTTCGTCCTCATCGCCTTTTTCTTCAAACCGTTCCCGCGCGTCCGGATCAAACCGCCACGATTTCTCTTTCAATTTATCTCTGGCAAAGTCCAAAATCGCTTTAATTTCCGCATCGGATTTTGTTCGCTGAAAGAAATCGTACGCATATTCATCGCTTTTTTGATGATTATCCGTTGCCGATATCAAAACCAGATTGTTGAATGTATCTGTTCCGTGTTTTGCTCGCGGAATGATATGTTCGATTTCACATCCCGATAAAGTTTGAGAAATGTTTTTTTTCGGATTATAGGCGTCTTTCCATACCTGCTGTTTTGCCAATTTATATTTCAATATGTTTTTGGCTGTAACGGGAATTTTCCTGTTCTGCAAATATTTTCGCGCTTCATCGTTCAGTTTTTTGTTTTCTTTATTCCTTTTATCAAGAGCCTCTTTCTTTTTCGTTGACAAACCGACATCCCGACCGACTTCCAGACTGATTTCATACGGACGTCCGTAAATCCGAATAATGTCGTTCACAACGGCACGAAGCTGATTTAAAATCATGTGAACCGCCGGATTGGCGATTTTGCCGTATTTCTTTTCATCTTCATTCAATGTCGGATTATTTTTGATCTGCGCTTCCGGTAAAGGAGCCGTATCCGTTGTTAAAATTTCCCCGTAATACGGCAGTTGCGTATATTTTCCCTGATTTTTACGGGCAATTTCTTCTTCCGCCATATAATGCGAATCGATTTTTGCCAATTCGTCCGTAATTTCACGCTGGCTTAAAACGGCTACTTTTAAACCCGCCAATATCGCTTTTGTAGCGGTCGCGCCAAGCATTACCCGACCTTTCGGCAACTTTGTCAGCAATTCGCCGATTTGTTTTTCGTCGGCGATACCTAATTTCGTTTTTAAAACGGAAATCAAATCTTCTTCATTATAAAGTCTGCCGTTTTTATCTTCAGGATTTCTCGGATCTGCCAAAAATTCTATAAAATCACAAAGTTGTTTTTCTGTAATCGCGGAAAAATACGGAACGTTCGTAAATGTATCCGTTGAATACAAATAAGCCTTGATCGGCGCCCCCTTATCATCGTCAATACTGATTTTTTGATCCGCAGGCAAATGAAGCAAATCTTTGATAACTTTCTTTCCTGCGTTATGACCTTTCATTAATTCGGCGACGATTAAATCCCGTTCCTCCAATGTTAAGCGCCGTTTATCTTTGGCGGTCAATATCCTGATATTGTTCACGCTTTCATAAATACGGCGTTGTTCGGACAAAGGATGAGCTTTCAACAACCGGTCTTCATCATTAAAGTAAACGCATTTTCCGATCGCATACGGAAACGCCGGATGTTCAAAAAACAGAATCGAATAAACGCGATCTTTTAATCCGTCTTTGTTCATAACCGAATAAAAACGAGCCTGCGAATCCCAAATCAAGTGGAATTCGTCCTTAACCAAATATCGGGGAATTGCATAATCAACCGCTTTGCAACTTAGCGCGTAACTTCTTTGTCGAACCATTCTTAAAGACGGATTATGCTTTTCATAGCTTTCACAAATTCGATTATAAAAATACTCACCCAAAGTACGACTGTGTGTTTCCTTTAAATGCTGCGCCATTATTTCATAAGGAGAAGATTTTTTCTTCTTTTCTCCCGCTTCCAGAATTTCTTCTTCCATTTCCGCCGCAGCACTGACAAAACCAGCTCCGCGATGCTTTGCCAAATGCAAAATAATACGCCCTATCATTTCCGGAGAGGATAGTTTTTCATCCAACGCCTTCGCTCTTAATTCATACGGAGATAAAGCCCTTATCTTTCTAGTCCCAGCCGTATCAGGACTTGACCATAAACCATTTTCAAACAACAGATTAGCTAATAATTCCAACCGTTTTTTCGTTCTGATTGTATTTTTTCTGGCAGTTCTGTACGATCTACGATCTTCCGCCCCTTCAGAAACTTCAAAAATGCGACTTCCAGCATCAATAATTTTAACAGCTTCGTTTTCGTCAGATAACTGTATAACGGCAGAACCGATTGAAGAAACCCCTAAATCCAATCCTAAACGATAGCGCATTTTTATCTCCTTATAATTTAATATTTGACAATTAAATCATAGATTGGTCTAATTATAAACAATCTTATTGATTCCGAGTTTTTTACAGAGATTACTCAGACGATCAATACGATATATAATAAGGCTGAGAATGCCGAAAAATGGTTGGGGAAGCAATGCTTCCCCCTTTTTTTTAAGATACAATAGCTTTTATACGAAATAAAAGCGAACGCCCCTTAGGAGATTTGACCTAGGGGGCGTTTTGAGAAGAATATTTCAGATAGCGAGCATATATAGCATTACTAGAGCCGGCAGCGACCTACTCTTCCGTGTCTTGAGACAAAGTACCATTGGCGTGAAAGG
>JAZNBT010000095.1:0-10562 GCA_045587165.1 Alphaproteobacteria bacterium
TCATCGCGGAAATATTCCGCCATGGCAAGAGCCGCATGCGCCACACGGAAACGAATTCCCGGAGCTTCGTTCATTTGACCGAACATCATGATTGTTTTATCCAACACACCGGCATCGCGCATTTCACGATACAACTGTTCGCCTTCGCGGCAACGTTCTCCGACACCGCAGAACAAAGACACGCCTTCGTAACGACCGACCATGTTATTAATCATTTCGGTAATCAGAACCGTCTTACCGACACCGGCGCCGCCGAACAGTCCGGCCTTCCCGCCGCGTTCCATCGGAGCCAGCAAGTCGATGGCCTTAATCCCCGAAACAAAAACTTTAGAATCCACACTGCGCCGCGCCAACGGAACGGAATGACTGTGTATCGGGCGGCGTTCCGTCGCCTCTAATTCCGTACCTCCGTCAATCGTATCGCCGAACACGTTGAACATACGCCCTAAAATTTTATCCCCGACGGGGACTGTCAGCATATGCTCGGTATCGAAAACCTCCTGCCCGCGCGCCAATCCTCTGGTCGGCCCCATAGCCAAACCGCGCACAGTCTGCCCGTCCAGATGCGCCTGAACTTCAATAACCAGACTTTTATCCTCTCCGGTTCTCAATTCATTAAAAACGGCGGGCAACTTATCTTCAAATCGAATATCAACGACACTGCCTTGAATGGCTGTAATATAACCGACGTTTTCTTGGATTTGATTTTCTTCTTTTTCTGACATAAGGCTTTTCTCAAAATTAAAGAGCTGAACACAGATAACCTTTAGAAGGTAACTTTTTTGTTTCAAAAAAGAAAGAGTTTTTTCTTTTATTTTCTAATAAAAAATCAGATTTTCAATCAGTTAATGTTCCTTTTCATCAAAAAAATCAAACAGCGATTGATTCTTGGAAACAAATAACCCGCCATTAAAAAATGACGGGCTGTTTTGTTTCGGATTACTGTTCCGGCGTTACAACCGGAGGCGGCACGATATCCGGAATCGGCTCCGGCTCTACCGCGGCAGGAATTGACGGCGGCGTTTCGGGAACAGGGACATCCGGAACGGCGGGCGGATCAACAGGGACAGGCGGCTCAGATAAATCTTGAGCCATCGCCGCAACCGGCATTTTAGGAACACCCAAACCTTTACCCAAAGTCGATTTAAATCCTTTAATGACGGGAACTTTTATCATCCTCGGCGTCGAGGCCGGAGCATTTTCCGCCGGAAGCCCTCCTTGTTGTTTTGAAGCTTCAAGCTGCGCACGTTTCCACGCCGGCAGATCTGCGTTTTCATCACCCGTTTCATTCAGTTTGAACGTCGGAGGCGGAGGCGGACGATCGTCAATGTTATCATCCATTTTCGCTTCGACGGTAACGGCTTCTTCCAAAACTTTATTTTGTTCTTCAGGTTTCAGAATAACGATTTCAACGCCCTTTTTATCTTTCGGACGAATGATTTTGACCAAATCCTCTCCCGTCACTTTGTCGTACATCATTAATACGGAAAGAGGGTTTTCGATATGATGCTGAATTAAACGTTTTATTTCACGAACACCGTTTTTGGCGATAAAGACTTCGTCCGCAAACCATTTACGAGCTTCCAGCGTCAACTCGGCTCTCAATCCGACCGCTTTGGCACGTTTGACAAACTTGTTCAAGTGAATGTCGACGATTGCCAGAAGGTTTTCTTCAGCCAAGCCGTGGAACGGAATAATATCGTCAATACGGGCCAAAAATTCGGGACGCAGATTCTTACGCAAAAATTCCATACGTTGATAACGCGGCAGGTTCGCCCCCAAGTTGGACGTCATAATCACAATCGTGTTTCTGAAGTCAACAGTCGTTCCTTTACCGTCCGTCAAACGACCTTCGTCCAACAACTGCAACATCAGGTTCAAAATTTCGCTGTGCGCTTTTTCCAATTCGTCGAACAGCACCACCTGATACGGGCGCAAACGAACAGCTTCCGTTAACACACCGCCGTTTTCAAACCCCGGCGTTCCCGGAGGAGGCCCCAACAAACGCTGAACGGAAATTTTTTCCATATATTCGGACATGTCCAGACGCAACAAAGCGGTTTCATCGTCAAACATGAATTCGGACAAAGCCTTTGCCAATTCCGTTTTACCGACACCGGTCGTACCGATGAACAGGAACGTTCCCAAAGGTCTGTTCGGATCCTGCAAGCCGGATTTCATACGCCGAACCGCCCCTGAAATAACGGAAATGGCTTCCGGCTGACCGATAACGCGGCGACCGATGAAGTTCTCCAACTCAATCAACTTTTGCTTATCTTCCGCTCCGACTTTATCCATCGGAATACCCGTCCAGAACGAAACGATGTTTGCGATATGCTGTTCCGTTAAAACATTGTCCGTCGTCGCTCCTTCGTCCAAAGCCATCATCAAACCGGTAGCGGCTTCATCCAACAAGTCCAAAGCTTTTTCCGGAAACAGACGGGATTTAACGTAACGCGCAGACATCGCCACGGCTTTTTGCAAAATATCATCGGAAATTTTAATTCCGTATTTTTCCTCGTAACGGGGAGAAACGCCGCGCAAAATATCCGTCACTTCGGCCGGCGTCGGCTCTTCGATGTACATCGTCTGCAAGCAGCTCATCAAATCGGGATCGCGTTCAATATACATCTTGTAGGCGTTCAATTCCGCTTCAACGATACACTGAATACCGCCGTCCAAAACTTTCGGTTTGAGGAACTTGGGGATTTCGGGATTGCCGTTCGGCGTCATCGCCAAAAATCCCAAGTCGTTGATAAACAGGATTTTTTGACCTTTGGCCGCCTGCAGCTCCTGAAAAGCTTCTTTTAAATGATCTTCGTATTCGGCCTGCGTTTTGGAATCAATCATCATTGTCGCGATGTCAACGCCGACCACCGTTCTGCCTTTTAATTTCGGAGGACAATCCCCTGCAGCCAACGCCGCGGCGACACCGATAACGATAGAGGTTTTACCCAATCCCGTTTGCCCCAGCAACATCGGATTGCTTTTCATGTCGCGCAACAAAATGTGCATTACGCGTCGAATTTCTTTTTTACGTCCGACGATTTCCTTTAATTCGCCTTTTTTCAGCTTTTCGGCATAGTCGATAATGTATTTACTGGCCATTTTTCCCCCTATGCGTTATAGGTTCCCGTAAAAGCGCAATGCGTTTTACCCGTCATTAAAATATCGGTTTTATCTTTCCATTCTATCCACAAAGATCCGCCGTCCATACGGATTTCAGCTTTCTGAGCGGACAGCCCTCTGCGCACGGCGGCCGTCAAAGTCGCACACGCCCCCGTGCCGCAAGCATCCGTAATACCTGCTCCGCGTTCCCAAACGCGCATGCGAATCAAATCGGGAGCCAACACTTCGGCAAACTCGACGTTCGTACGTTGAGGGAACATCGGATGCGTTTCGACTTTTGAACCGAAACCGGCAACGTCGAAACGTTCCGCGTCTTTGATAAAGAAAACGGCATGCGGATTTCCCATGGAAACGCAACAGGCTTCGGGTAAATCCGGCAACACGGGAACCGATAACGTATCAACATCCTCAGCCAAAGGAATTTCCTGCCACATCAAACGCGGAGGGCCCATATTAACGGTAACCAGTCCGTCCGCGCTTTCGCGAAAAGCCTTTAAAATGCGTCCGTCCGGAGCTTCCATTTCAACGGCGTTTCCGTTCGCCTCGTCCATCAGAAGTTTCGCCGTACAACGCGATCCGTTGCCGCACGCTCCGGCTGTTGAACCGTCCGAATTGAAAAACAGGATTTTCACGGCCGCTTTTTCCGATTTTTCCAACACAATCAGCTGATCGAAACCGACCCCTGTTTTGCGATTGCCGATAGCGACAATCTGTTCCGTCGTCAAGCATACGCCGCCCGAACGATTGTCAATGATGACAAAATCGTTCCCCAGCCCGTCCATTTTAATAAAAGGGATTTGCGTCATAAATCCAACTTTCCTATTCTATCCAAAGCTTTCAACGTGTTCTCGCGCGATCCGAAAGAAGTCAAACGCACGAAGCCTTCGCCGCATTGACCGAAGCCGGATCCCGGCGTGCATACCAACTGCGCTTCGTTCAGCAGTTTTTCGAACAAATCGACCGAAGTCATTCCATCCGGCGTCGCCAACCAGATATACGGAGCGTCCACACCGCCGTAAACGGTAAAGCCCTTTGCTTTCAACGTTTCACGGATAAGCTTGGCGTTTTCCATATAATAACCGACCATTTCGCGCACCTGTTTTTTGCCTTCGGGCGAAAAAATCGCTTCGGCCGCGCGCTGGACGACATACGCCACTCCGTTGAATTTCGTAGAATGACGACGGCTCCACATCGCGTTCAAAGACACTTCCTCCCCTTTCGGTCCCAACGCTTTCAAAGCTTTAGGCACAACCATATAAGCGCAACGAACGCCCGTAAAGCCGGCGGTTTTTGAAAAAGAGCGCAATTCGATTGCGACTTCTTTCGCGCCTTCGACTTCATAAATGCTGTGCGGAATATCCGGTGTCGAAATGTATTCTTTATAAGCGGAGTCAAAAACGATAACCGCTCCGTTTTCCTTGGCATATTTAATCCAAGCTGCCAAATCGTCTTTCGTTAAAACCGCGCCCGTCGGATTATTCGGAGAACACAAATAAATCAATTGCGCCTTTTCTTTCGGGAAAACCGGAGAAAATCCCGTTTCTTTCGTACACGGCAGATATTCTATTTTTCTGCCGGCCATAATGTTCGTATCGCGATACACGGGATAAACGGGATCGGGAACCGCAACCAAGACGTCCTGATCGAACAGTTCCTGAATATTGCCGACATCACATTTTGCGCCGTCGGAAACGAACACTTCATCAATATCGATATCAACGCCGCGTTCTTTATAATCATTATCGACAATCGCCTGACGCAAAAACTCGTATCCCTGTTCGGGACCGTAACCGCGCATCGTTGTCGCCGAAGCCATTTCATCGGCGGCCTTATGCATTGCTTCGACACACGCCGGAGGAATAGGCTGCGTTACGTCGCCGATACCCAGACTGATAACATCGGCGTCCGGCGTTTTTTCTTTAAAGGCCTTAATCTTGCGAGCTATTTCCTGAAACAGGTAATTGGCGGACAAATCGGAATAATAGGGATTGGCTTTAATCATTATTTTTTCCTAAGCGTTAAAAATTTTTCTTACGGGAGCGTCATAAACCTGAGCCGGAGCTCCGTCTTCATCAACTTCGCAAACCAAAATTTGAGGTATGCTTTCCAGCGTTTCCCAAACGTTTTCCGGAACGTCGGTCAAACGCAACGACGGCATTTTCTTGGAACGAATCAAAGTTGCCTGACTGTCTCCGAGCGTCAAACACGGATTTTCGGGTTTTTCATCAAACCCGTCCAAAACCAGCATCAGTTCGCCGTCATCGTTAAACAAAAAATCGTATTCATTAATATCCATTTTCTATCTCTTACCTTTTCCGGCAAACCGCCGCTGTTATTTTAGATGACCTTTTGCCTTATTAAAAGCGTTCTTTTGTCCGCGCGTCAACGAAAAAAAGAAAATAAAAAAACCGATCCTGAGGTCGGTTTTTTTATTTTGGTTAAACAGCATTTTTCAGCTTTTCAATTCCTTTGCGGATACGCGCCAGAGTTTCGTCCTTACCGAACAGATAAACGGCTTCAACCGCACCGACCGGCGTGCATTGCTTTCCCGTCAAAGCCGTACGTATCGGCCATAAAAACTGACCGTTTTTCAAACCGAGCTTTTCAGGCATTGCCAACAACGCTTCATGCACCGCTTCGACCGAAGACCAATCCGTCATTTCCGAAACGGTCTTTTCGGCTTCTTCCAAAGCCTTTAATGCGATTTCCGGCGTCGTTTTCATTTTTTTATGAACATACATTTCGATATCGTATTCCGGCAACGTATCGATGAAATCAACGGCTTCCGGAATTTCGTTCAGCACGTTGACGCGCGGCTGAACGCACTTCGACAATACGGCCAAATCGATATCGCGCTTTACGGTATCCTTATAATACGGCAAGGCAAGTTCATGGAATTTTTCCGGAGTTAACGTACGCAAATAAACGCCGTTCATCCATTTCAGTTTTTCGGGATCGAAAATCGCGGGGGATTTGTTAATCCCTTCAATGTTAAAGATTTTTTCCAATTCCGCCATCGAAAAGATTTCTTCGTCGTTTTTCGCGCTCCAGCCCAACAAAATGATATAGTTGACAATCGCTTCGGGCAGATAGCCTTTGGAAACCAAATCCTGAAAAGACGCATCGCCGTTGCGTTTGGACAGCTTGTTGTGTTCGTCCTTCATAATCGGAGGCAAATGAACATATGTCGGAATATCCCATCCGAACGCCTGATACATCAGATTGTATTTCGGCGTAGAGGACAGATATTCGTTGCCGCGCAAAACGTGCGTGATTTTCATTAAATGATCGTCAACGACATTGGCGAAGTTATAGGTCGGCAATCCGTCCGATTTTAACAAAATGCCTTCATCCAATGTTTTGGTTTCAACGGTGACATGACCGTAAACACAATCGTCAAAAGAAACCGTACCTTTCGGATCTATTGTCTGGCGAACGGTATATTTTTCACCGGCAGCGATACGGGCGCGGGCTTCTTTCACGCTTAAATGTTTGCACGGATCGCGAAATTTAAAAGGAATGCCGGCGTCTTCGCATTCTTTGCGTTGACGTTCCAATTCCTCTTCGGAACAGAAACAATAATGCGCACCGCCCAAATCAACGAGCTTATCGGCATATTCCTTATAAATCGGCTTTCTTTCGGATTGAACGTAAGGACCGAAATCGCCGCCGACATCGGGACCTTCGTCATGCTTCAGGCCGACCGTTTCCATTGTTTTGTAAATGATATCGACCGCGCCGTCGACATAACGTTCCTGATCGGTGTCTTCGATACGCAAAATAAATTTGCCGCCCATGCTTTTGGCGACCAGATATTCATACAAAGCGGTACGCAAATTGCCGATGTGCATATATCCCGTCGGCGAAGGGGCGAATCTGCTTCTGACTTCCATAAGACCAATCCTTTTCTTAAACGCTTAAAAATGATTTTTTAAAATCTGTATCCGAATACGGTCAAAAGTCAAGAAATAAGACAAAAAGAAAGCGGATAAAATCCGCTTTCCTTATCACATTAAAAATCGTAACGAAGCCCCAAGCTGAATTCATTGGCTTGCGTTTCAATCTTGGAACCCAAAGTCGTAAAGGAACCGTAATCCATATGACGATATCCCAAATCAAGATTCAGCTTATCATTGATTTTATACGAAGCCCCCAAAGCGATATTCCAAACCATTTTCGTTTTTGACGCTTTGATTTTATCGCTATATGTACCTAATAAAACACCGGATTGATATCCGGTTTCAACCCAAGAGTTTTCGTATTTCACCTTTGCCATACCGATACCCAATCCGACATACGGCGTAAAGGCGGACTGATTATGAAAATCATAATAACCGTTAATCATGTATGACATCGCGGAAACACTGAATTTATCAACGCCTTCCCATGAATAAACACCGTCGTCTCCATAATACGGACTGCTAACGCTGTCCTCTCCGCGTACGGCGATTTCCAATTCGGCACGAATATTCCTGTTCACTTTTGCCCCTACGGCAAAACCGAGACCGAGATTTTCATAATCGTCTTTTATCACGTCCAATTTTCCTTCGGTTGCGGAGAATATTCCTTTAACGGAAGCGTAATAACCTTCCTGTGCATGAACAGCCGTTGAAAACAACAGCACGGCTGTAAAAATTAAAAAAGTTTTTTTCATTTTTTCAAACATCCTTCATAAGAGTTAAACAAAACCCACCTGAAAGGGTGGGTGGATGTTCGAAAACCGCATATTGACAAAAACGGCTCGGCTTATTCAGCTCACAGCCTTATTCGCCGACATCCGCCCGTAAGACAGAAATCGGCGTATAACTTATGAGTCGCCATACACAATGCGACTGTCAATATCAGGGTTTTCGACGCCCTAAGCCTGTTTCATAACAAGCTCAAACGTCACGTTATCAAAAATGATATTTTTTCTCAAGGATTAATCAGTCCAAAAATTCCTTAATCCTAATCAAAGCGTCTTTCAGGCCGAGTTTTTCGATCGACGTGCCGTCCGGAAAAGCTCCCAGCGTTTCGCTGGGAACGGCGCGGTCAAGCATTACGAAAACGCCTTTGTCGTCCTTTTTTCGAATCAAACGGCCGAATGCCTGACGTAATTTCATGCGCACCAACATCAAATTATAGGCTTCCCCCGCTTCGCCGAAAGCCGCTTTTCTTGCTTTGTGCGCGATATCCGGACGATGCCACGGCACGCGATCGAATACGATCATACGCAACGATTTCCCCGGCACGTCAATTCCGTCTCGAACAGCATCCGTCCCCAACAGACAAGCTTCTTCCTGAGCTTTGAAAATATCCAAAAGCGTCTGCAAATTCACCGTATCGACATGTTGCGCCAACAACGGCAGACCGGCTTCGGCCAAAGGATCTTTGATACGCTGATAAACCGCCTTCAACCGTTTGATCGCCGTAAATATCCCCAACGCTCCGCCGTGCGACACCAAAAACAGTTCGCGATACGCGGACGCCACCTGAGCCGGATCGAATTTATCAACGTCGGTAATAATGATTATCTGCGCGTTGTTTGCGTAATCAAAAGGAGAATTGAAATCCGCCATTGTCAAATCAAACGGCAGATCCGGCGTTTCGAAATGAGCCGTCCCCGTCCGTTTTGCCGCGATGCGCCAATCTTTGTCCCGATCGCCGCTTTTATCCGTCAAGGTGGCCGAAGTCATCAACACACCGTGCGCCGTTTGCCGCATGACGTGCGCAAACGGAAAAGTCGGATCGATCCAGTGCCTGTGGTAACCGACATCGCTGTCAAATCCGTCCGTACGCGTAATTTCCAGCCAATCGACAAAGTCGGGGGGTGTTTTTACATTTAGCTGTTCCAACATAATGCGCCACACGGCCAACGGTTCCGCGACTGTTTTTCGCAACGACCGCAAAACGGCGGCATATCTTTGTTTATCAGCCGTTTCGATATCCGCGGCATTGTCATTGATGTATTTTTCAATCAACCGGATAAGCAGACGGACTTTTTCCTCCAACAACTTGACATCCCCGTAAAGCGTCAAAGCCGTATTCGTCAATTCCGGCGAAGCGGGACGGGGATCGCATTCCAGCGAATAAAGCGCGTCCACCTGTTCGGCGCGGGCGTTTACCTGCCTGTAGACTTGCGTTAAAAATTTTTCAAAGTTCCCATGCGGCGTTCTGTTTTTCAATCGCGTCAAAGCGTTCATTCGCGGCAAAAAAGCGGCTGTTTCCGCGACATCCTGCGCCACCGCGCCGATATCGGGAACAACCAGAGTCAAATCTTCAATCCTGCGGCGTATTCCCTGCGCCCGTCCGGCATGACGACGGTCGTCCGCCCCCAACAAACACCGTCGCATTTCCAAGCCTTCGCGCAGATTGATTTCGCCCGCGAAAACACCGTCCGCGGCGTTAAACAGCTGATGCGCTTCATCAAAAACATATCGCGCGGGCAAAGCGACGTCTTCCGTCGCACCGGCCAGTTGCGTCATGACCAGAGCATGATTGGCAACGACGATTTTTGCATGACGACTGCGTCGCAGAATTTTTTCGATAAAGCATTTTTTATAATGCGGACATTGGGCATAAATACATTCGCCGCGCTGATCGGCCAAGTTTGCCAGACTTTGCTTATTTAACAAATCGCCCAGCCAATCGGGGAAATCACCGCCGCCCAAGTCACCCTCGCCGGTTTTGGAAATCCAGCGGGCGATCAGCCCCAAAGGAACGGCCGAAGCGGGCATTTGCGGAATACGGCCGACCGCTTCGGCAAAATTCAGCAAACACAAATAATTTTCCCGCCCTTTGCGCACAACGACATTTCTCCGCCGGACCTGCGGATCGGAATACAATCTTGTCAATTCCCGTTCCAACTGGCGTTGCAGATTGCGCGTATACGTACTGATCCAAACTGATCCGGCGTTTTTTTCCACCCAAACAGCCGTCGGCGCCAAATAGCCCAACGTTTTGCCGATACCCGTTCCGGCCTGAGCCAACACGGCGACGGGGACTTCTTTGTCCGCGCAGGGATCGAACGCTTTGGCCGCCGTTTTGGCGTAAACGAACTGATCGGATCTGTCTTCCGAAACAAAGTTTTGAACCGGAGCGGACAACAATTCCTTTAATTTACTTACGGCTTCGCCTTCCTCCACCGGCTGAGTTCCGGCCGGCGCGTTCGGCGCGCTTTCCTGCCATTCGGTCAGTTTATCCCAAACAGCGAAACCCGTCAGCCCCGAAACGCCGGACGTTTCCGGCGCACGTCCCAAAGCGGCCAAAACATCCGCCCCCCAAATCCAGTCGCCATCGCGCGCCATCGTCAAAGCAAGAGCGACCGCCTTCTGACGTTCTTCGTTATCCGACGCCGCCAGCTTGCCCAACAAAACGCGCGTTATGGAAAACAGGGCTTTGGCTTCTTCGGTTGCGTTTACGGGACGCGTAATATTTAAAAACTCAGCCAAACC
>JAZNBT010000096.1:0-2521 GCA_045587165.1 Alphaproteobacteria bacterium
GCCTTTTCAAATTGTTCGTCAGCCAACCAGAACAAGTATTTATAATATGTAACTCTGTCAGCGTTTTCCTGCGCGAATTTTATGCTTTCCGCCGTATCGGGCGAAGCATACTCAGCCCCCCACGATTTAAAACCGAAGGACTTTTTCTTGGCGACGAAGTGTTCGGCTAAAACCTGATACAACGCCGCGCTTTGCAAATCCCGTCCGCCTTGCTTGCAGAATTGTTCAAAAGCTTCTTTACGACTTTTTGAAGCTTTTGCAAAGTCGGCATATAACAACTCGAACGCTTTTGTTTTTAATTTTGCAACGGCCTTATAATCGACCAGCCGTTCCGCTTTCAGTTTTTTCAATGTGTTTTTAAACGTTTTCGTCGCGGTATATTTCTGTAAAGCAACGCAATTTTTCGCTTCTTCAACAGCGGTCACGTCAATATACAACGGATTTAGAAACAGGCGACAGGACGAATAATACGGGCTGGCCGTTTCGGGATCCGCCATAAAAGCGATATTGATCGGATTGATTCCGACGATGTCCGCGCCGAACGATTTTGCGACCGCAATCATATGTTTCAAATCCGAAAAATCCCCGATCCCCCAGTTGTTTTCGGAACGAAGGGCATACAATTGTACGGGAAATCCCCACGGTTTTCCACCTTGGCGCATCATTTCGGGCATATAGCATTTTTCGGGTGTCACGATCAAAGTCATTTCCCTGCCCTGTTTGACGACGCTTTTTCCCGAAACGGACAAGGTATGATATCCCCATTCTTGCGGTATTTCGATTGCCAGCATACGATGTTCGTATTCTTTTTTACCGATACGCATCGTTTCCGAAACGGGCATTTCCTCCGACTTTTTTTGCCCTGAAATTTTTTCTCCGTTTTCCAAAACGATTTCGAACGCCAAAGTTTTGTCTGCGGCATTTGCGTCAAACGTTACGGCAATCTCAACGATTTTTTTATCGGCGCAAACAACGGTTACCGGAGGCAAAGCTTTTTTAAACGGCTTTTCCGAAAGCGTTTGTAAAGAAGACGCCGCCTGTTTTTCCGTATTGACGGCATACCCCAAAGCATTCAGCAAAGCTTTTTTTGTTTCGAACGATGTTACAAAAACACTACCGTCCGCTTCAAATTCAGGCAAAATACCCGCTTTGACCGCCAAAGCGTCGATTGTTTGCGTATAATCTAAAACCACCTTTTATCGTCCTTATATCAAACGGGTAAAGCCGTCTTTGTCTTCTTCTTTTTCTATATCGGCCAATGTCGCCACAGGTCCCATGGGACCATATGTCATAAAGTCCAGATTGTCCAGATCCTTTATTGTCGCGACCAAACGGCTGCTTTGAACGTTTTGATAAACGCGCCCCAAGATTCCGGTCATTCCTTCGCGGGAATGCAAAACGGCCTTTTCTTCATCCGTCAACGGCGCTTCAAATACCAATACCGACCACGCCGGCACGTTAAACGACGTCCCCGGTTTGTATGTTTCATCTTCTACAACAGATTTATCTCGCGATGTATCCAAAATCAAATTCCAAACCGTTTCTTTATCCATTTCCGGCAACAGCCATTCTATGCCCTCATGAAACGCGTTTAAAACGACAAAGAAATGATTGTCCGAATAAAAACGCCCTTCTTCGTTACAGAAGGCAACATTCAAAGCCCCGGAAATCAATGCGGACAAACTCTGCGCATACGGTTTATTCCAATCGGCCGAAGACATTTCCAATCCTTCCGGCGTGAACCAGGTTATGTCTTTAAACGTGGAATCGGCTATTTTTTTGCCCGTATAATAACGTTTGCGCCTGAAAACACGGTGATCTTTACGCAGTTTGATCACATAACGCATAAAATCACGGAATTTCATATCTTCTTCGTCGATATCGTTCCAATTCAGCCAGCTGATCGGACTGTCCTGACAATAGGCGTTGTTGTTTCCTTTTTGCGTACGGCAAAATTCATCGCCTGCCGTGATCATCGGAACGCCCAAAGACAACATCAGTGTCGCCGCCATCGCACGCATACGTTTATAACGCAATTCTTTTATAACGGGATCGTCCGTATTGCCTTCCGCACCGCTGTTCCAAGACCGGTTGTCGTTTGTTCCGTCATTGTTGTTTTCGGCGTTCGCTTCATTATGTTTTTCATTGTAACTGACCAGATCGTTTAACGTAAATCCGTCGTGAGCCGTTACGAAATTGACACTGGTCCACGGGTGACGACCGCGATAACCGAATGTTTCGCTAGAGCCCGTCAAACGCGAAGCCATATTGCCGATCTGCCCCTTATCGCCTTTCCAAAACAAACGGGTCGTATCGCGGAAACGGTCGTTCCATTCCGACCAACCGGGCGGAAAAGCGCCGACCTGATACCCGCCCAAACCGATATCCCACGGTTCGGCGATCATTTTAACACGTTGCAAAACGGGATCCTGTTGCACGGCGGTCAAAAATCCCGCCTTGTTTGTAAATCCGGTTCCCGTTCTGGCCAAAGTCGGCGCCAAATCGAAACGGAAGCCGTCAA
>JAZNBT010000097.1:0-13820 GCA_045587165.1 Alphaproteobacteria bacterium
ACGCGTATTATTGCCGCGATCAATCAGATGCGCAACGTTTGGACAACGCGTACGGAACAGCTGGAGGCGCAAACTTTGTCCGATGCCGCGGTATTGGACAGTCTGCCGGACCCGTTGTTAATGTTGGATGATGAAAGTCGGGTGATCGGCGCGAATTTGGCCGCTCGTGAATTGTTCGGATTTAACGTCCGCGGTCAGACTTTGCGGTTGTTGGTTGATTCGGAATATCTGCCTTTGGCGGCGGAACGCATTTTAAGAGATGAAACAAAAAAGGAAAGTCTCGAGATATATTTAAAGCAAAAAGTATTTAATGCAAAATTGGAACGTTTGCCGGCAGCGGCAAAAGCCGGCGCCGTTATGGTTTTGACATTGTATGATATGACGGCGCGCAAGCAATTTGAACAAATGCAGGTTGATTTTATTGCTAACGCCAGTCATGAATTACGTACGCCGCTGTCCGTTTTGTCCGGTTTTATCGAAACCTTGCAATCGACTGCTAAAGAGGATGAAGAAGCGCGGGAAAAGTTTTTATCGATTATGCAGACACAAGCTGTCAGGATGTCCGGTTTGATTGAAAGCCTGCTTTGCTTGTCACGCCTGCAAATGAATGAAGGAGATAATTTGTCTGAAACGGTCGATATTCCGGATATTTTACCGATGGTTAAACAAATGCTCGATTCTAAAGCGGTTAAAACGGATATGTCGATTGCTTTGAAAACCTGTATTCAATCCGGTGTTATTTTCGGAAATGTCAGCGAACTTAATCAGGTTTTCCAAAATTTGACGGATAACGCTTTGAAATACGGCAAATCCGGCGGACGAGTGACAATATCCTGTCATGCGTTTGAAAACAGGGATATGTCTGAAATTGATGCGCCGATGGTTTATGCCGTTGCCGTTCATAATACGGGTGAACCGATC
Organism: Alphaproteobacteria bacterium; assembly: GCA_045587165.1. Classification (GTDB taxonomy): domain Bacteria; phylum Pseudomonadota; class Alphaproteobacteria; order CAAGCB01; family CAG-977; genus UBA11549. The sequence continues at coordinate 922 of JAZNBT010000097.1, forward strand.
AATTCCGAATATTTACCGCATCTGTTCGAGCGTTTCTATCGTGTTGCTTCGACTAAAAATAAAGCTGTCGGAACCGGATTGGGGCTGTCAATCGTACAACAGATCGTCAAACACCATAACGGTGTGATCAAAGTGGAAAGTTCAAATGAAACGGGAACGGTGTTTACTGTCTTTTTGCCGATGTATCCGGTCGGTTCTGCGGAAATTTCCGATTCAGAATCAACAGAACAATCAGTCCCGGAAGACTCAGAACTGCCGTAATGCTGAAAAAGACAGGCCACGTCGTGTGATCGGCCAACCAACCGCTGCCCGAAGATAACAGATCCCTCGGCAAAGCCATTAAAGAACTCAGCAAAGCGTACTGTGTCGCCGTATAGGCCGTATTGCATAAAAAGGACATATAAGCGACAAACGCCGAAGTCGCCATGGCCGAAGCCAGATTGTCGGACACAACGGAAATTATCAGCCATGTCAGGCTGTTTCCTTGTATTGCCAAATAAGCGAAAGGCAGATTGCTGATTCCTTGTAAAATTCCGCAAATCAACAGACTGGGCATTACGCCGAATCTGACAACGAAAACTCCGCCGATCAAACCGCCCAGTATTGTGGCGATAATGCCGTAAAGTTTGACGACTGTGGCTATCTGATCATATGTAAAGCCCATTTCTCGATAAAACGGGGCGGTCATTGTCCCTAATGTCGTTTCGCACAGCTTGTAAAGCATGATGAACAACACGATCCAAAACCAGCCGGGGCGAGAAATAAAATCTTTGATCGGAGCGACGACGGCGCTTTGGAAAAAGTTTTTGTTTTCTTTGACGACATGATGCGGGGGTTCTTTGACAATCAGGATCGTTATCATGCCGACGACGCCCGCCAAAGCCAACAAAGTGTAAACGTTTTCCCATGACAGTGCCGTTGCTAAAAATAAAGCGCCCGCACCGGCGATCAGCATGCCGATCCGGTAGCCGAAAACGAAACAGCCCGAAGCGGCTCCTTGGTCTTCAGGATCAAAATTTTCGACACGAAACGCGTCGAAAACGATGTCTTGAGAGGCGGAAAAAAAAGCAACACAAACCGCGCAAATCCCTGTCAACATCGGTGTCGTCGCCGGATCCGTTCTGATCAATAAAAGCAGACTGATCATTAAGAAAAACTGAAAAACCAAAGCCCAGGAACGTCGTTTTCCCAAAGCTTTCGTCAGGAATGGTATTTCGCAACGATCGACATAGGGTGCCCACAGGAATTTAAAACTGTAAGGGAAACGAACCAAAGAAAACAATGCTATATCCGTTTTTGAAACGCCCTGCGCCGTCAACCAGTAAGCCAATGTGGAAAAAATCAAAACAAAAGGCAAACCGCTGAACAATCCCAAAATGAACATCACAATCATTTTGGGATCGCGATAAACATCGACGGATTCTTTCCACCCGGCCATGCGGATTATTGTCCTTCTTTTTCTAAATTCGCACGTCTGTTCGCATCGCGTTTGCGCAGATTCGTATCCAAAATCGCTTTGCGCAGACGGAACGTTTTCGGCGTGACTTCCAATAATTCGTCATCTTGGATATAAGCCAAAGCTTCTTCCAAACTGAGTTTGATCGGCGGGATCAGCTGAATGTTTTCATCCTTTGAAGCCGCCCGAATGTTGGTCAAATGTTTCGTTTTAATCGGGTTGACTTCGATATCGTTGGATTTCGTATGCTCTCCGACAATCATACCTTCATATACATCGGCCCCCGGTGAAATGAACATAGGACCTCTGTCTTCAAGCTTCCACAATGCGTAAGCAACCGCAACGCCGTTGTCGGTCGATACCAAAACACCCGTTCTGCGGCTTGGGATCGCCCCTTTATAAGGTTGATAACTGTGGAACATTTTGTTAATGACCCCTGTTCCGCAAGTGTCTGTTAAAAACTGCGAATGGTAGCCGATTAAAGCGCGGGAAGGAGCTAAAAACGTCAAACGGGTTTTATTGCCGCCCGACGGTCGCATGTCGGTCATTTCCGCACGGCGTTCTCCCAACACCTGGCAGACGGTGCCGACGTATTGTTCGTCGACGTCTATGATGACTTCTTCGATCGGTTCCAATGTTTTGCCCGAAACGGGATCTTTCTGCATTAAAACGTGCGGACGGCTGATCGACAATTCGAATCCTTCGCGGCGCATTTGTTCAATCAAAATGCCCAACTGCAATTCACCGCGTCCGGCGACTTCGAAAGCATCCGTCGTCGCCGTGCGCGAAATACGCAAAGCAACGTTTCCTTCGGCTTCTTTTTGCAAACGATCCCAAATCATACGGGACGTTACCTTGTCGCCTTCTTTTCCGGCCAGGGGTGAAGTGTTGATCGAAAAAGTCATCGCCAATGTCGGCGGATCGATCGGTTGCGCCGGAATCGGCGTTGTAACGGATTGATCGCACAACGTATCGGCAACGGTGGCTTTGGTTAATCCGGCCAAAGAAACGATATCGCCCGCTTCGGCGACTTCGATGCCGGTGCGTTTTAATCCGCGGAAGGCTAAAATTTTGCTGACGCGCGCCGTTTCAATCGTTTTGCCGTCGCGTCCGATCGCTTTGATCGTGGAATTTACTTTGATTGATCCGGAATGAATTTTTCCCGTTAAAATGCGTCCGACGAACGGATCGTTTTCGATCGTTGTCGCCAACAGGGAAAACGGCGCGTAAGGATCGCATTTCGGCGGCGGAACGAACTTCATGATCGCGTCAAACAACGGTTCGATGGACGTTCTGGGGTCTTTGTCCAGATCATTGACCGCCCAACCTTCGCGTCCCGATGCGTATAACACCGGAAAGTCCAGTTGTTCGTCGGTGGCGTCCAAAGAGGCGAATAAATCGAAAACTTCTTCGTAAACCTCTTGCGGACGGGCGTCCTGACGATCGACCTTGTTGATCAGCACGATCGGTTTTAATCCGAGCTTCAAGGCTTTGCTGACGACGAATTTCGTTTGCGGCAAAGGTCCTTCGGCGGCGTCCACCAAAACGATGGCCGAATCGACCATGTCCAGAATGCGTTCGACTTCTCCGCCGAAATCCGCGTGCCCCGGCGTGTCTACGATGTTGATTCGCGTTCCTTTCCAATCAATGGATGTGCATTTTGCTAAAATCGTAATTCCGCGTTCTCGTTCCAGATCGTTTGAATCCATAACGCGGTCGGCGACGACCTGATTGTCGCGGAACGTTCCGCTTTGATGCAGCATTGTATCGACCAGAGTCGTTTTGCCGTGGTCGACGTGAGCAATAATCGCAATATTTCGCATAGGGAATCTTCTTTGTTTTAATGGCCAATTTTGTATTTATGCTTTTACGTATTCTTGTTGTTTTTGTCAATTCCAGACAACAAAAAGCCGGCGTTTTTTTGATGCGTCGTTCGGTGCGGTGTGTATACTGGAATATGTGTTAAAAGCAATGGAGAATATTATGTCTGTTTTACCGACGACGGCTCTGTTGACATTATGGGCTTTTCCTTGTATCGCCGGAATGTTGACGGAGCAATTTTCAAGCATGGATTTAAACAAGGACGGTTTTTTTGTCCGAAGTTGAATTTGTGCAGGGAATGAGCCGAAAAGATGATTCATCGTCATCGCTGAAAGTTTCCGAAAGTGATTCCGCGGAGCCCGTTTCTTCTGCAGAAAGGAAAAAGCTGATAGATAACGCTGTCTCTGAAGCTAAAAAAATTTTGCCGTATAAGGTGGACGACGTAACGACGTGGACGGATGTCTACGGTACAAACGATACGCTTCATTACATTTATAACATAGATATGGATTTGCAATCACTGCCGGCCGGTCAGATTTCGGAACTGAAGCCTGTAATGGAAGCTCAGATATGTCCCAAAGTTCAACCGGCCATGTGCGGGATTGCCAAAACGACGTTGTTGAACAAAGGGATTTCTTTGTTGACGCATTACAAAGACAAAAACGGCAATCTTCTCGCAGAATGCCGTTTTGCCGAAAAGGATTGTCCGTAAAAAGTCATCCTACTTTTTTGGCGATTAAATCGCTTAGGGATACTTCCGGTCTGGCGCCATAGTGGGAAATGATTTCCGCTGCGGCCAACGCTCCCATTTGCAAACAGTCAAGGACTGGCTTGTCTTTTGCAAATCCGGTTAAAAAACCGGCCGCGAACAAATCGCCCGCTCCCGTCGTGTCAATGACGCGGCTGATCGGTTCGGCAGGGATTTCATAGCGTGTCTTGCCGCAAATGGCTACCGCTCCCTTTGCCCCGCGAGTGACGACAACGATTTCACACAGATTTTTGCACTGTTCAAAAGCCGTTTCAGGATCGGTTGTATCAAACAAAGACATGATTTCATCTTCGTTGCAGAACAGAATATCAACACCGTTACGTATCAACCCCATGAAACTGTCGCGATGACGGTTGACGCAGAACGGATCCGATAACGACAAAGAAACCTTTCGATTGTATTTGTGCGCCAATTCGACGGCATAGGCCAAAGCGTCTTTAGCCTCCGGTCTGTCCCACAGATAACCTTCCATATAAACGATTTTTGTCTGGCGGATCAAATCTTCATCAATATCCTTGCGCGATAATTTCGAACAGGCGCCCAAATAAGTGTTCATCGTCCGTTGCGCGTCGGGGCTGACGATCACCATGCAACGAGCCGTCGGACGTTCATTTTCCAAACACGGAGTCGTAAAGTGAACGCCGGAACGGGTAATGTCCTTGCGGAACGTTTCCCCTAACTTGTCATCGGCAACTTTGCCGATAAAAGCGGGTCTGCCGCCCAACGCCGCAATCCCGACGGCCGTGTTCGCTGCGGATCCGCCGGAACATTCGACACCGCTTTGGGCGATATGTCCGTAAATCGTTTCGGCCGAAGTCGCGTCGACCAAAGTCATCATGCCCTTGGGCATATTATGTTTGGCCAAGAATTCGTCGTCCATATTGGCCAGCACGTCCACCATGGCATTTCCGATTGCCACAACGTCAAAACGTGTCAGAGCGTTCATATAAAACCTCCGTATGGGGTTAAAAGATAAACAGCAGTATAAAGAAACTTACAATTCAAACAAGACTCTGGTACAAAAATAAGAGATTTTTTTTCGGAGTCAAAGGAATGTTGACGGATTTAAAAGGTGCTGTAAAAGACGTTTTTTCTAAACAAATCAGAGGGTTAATCTTTTTTACAGCGATAACTGCGCTGTTGGTTTTTATTATTCTTTTCTGTTTGTTTGCCTTTGGTATGACGTATTTTGAGCTGGCAGACAGCCCGAAGTTGGAAAAAGTCATAGAACTCTTTGGTTTTATAGTGTTTTTTGTCATGTCTTTGATGCTTTTTCCGTCGGTGGTGACGTTTGCGTCGGGATTTTTTATCGACTCGGTGGTGGATAGGACGGCAAAGAAAAACAATATAACCCTTTTAAGAAACGTTCCGTTGTCCGAAAGCCTTTCTTTATCCGGAGTCGTCGCTTTTAAGGGAATCGCTTTGTCAGTTTTGATGATTCCCGTAACTTTGATGGCCGGACTGATTCCTTTTGTCAATTTGGTACCGGTTGTTTTATATTACGGATTAAACGGTCGATTGTTGGCAAAAGAGTATTTTTTCGCCGTTGCTTTGCGTTATATGCCGAAAAAAAAGGCGGATGAAATGTTCAATCAGTTCGGTGCTTATTGGAGCAAAGGCGGAATTATTATTGCGATTTTGATGACGATCCCTATCATAAACGTTATTTCTCCGTTGATTGCGATGGCGTTTATGCAGCGATTGTTTTTTAAAAAACAACAGGAAGGAAAATGAAAAGGGCTTTTTTGATTTTTGCATTTTGTTTTTTGGCCGGATGTTCGCATTCGCCGGTGGAAGGGGCGGTCGAAAAAAAGGCGGTAAAACCTCCTGTCACGGTGCCTCAGGCCGTTATCCGTTCGGGACGCAAAGATCCTTTATTGAAGGCCGATTATGTATTGCAGGTGTTAGGACAACCGGATGTTAAACGTCGCGAAGTTCCTTCGGAAGTTTGGGCTTATACCGAGAAGGACTGTGTATTGTTTATTTATTTGGCAGATCAGGATGAAGGCGCCGCTTTGGTTCGCCATATGGAAATAGGGACGTCAACCTTTCAAGCCAAAGAAAAAGATTCTTTACCGTGTTTAAGGGCTGCTGCCAGATTAAGATGATATTAAACGCAGATAAAAACATACTGGATTTTCTTCAATCGTTACGGTCGGATTCTTGTGATGATTTGATGGCCGTGATCACTTTTTTAGGCGACGGCGGCTGGGTATGGATCGGTTGGGCGATCGTTTTATGCTGTTTTCAAAAAAGCAGAAAAAGCGGTATCTTGATGTTGGTTGTTTTATTGATAACGTATTTGTTCAGCACGATCGGTTTAAAGAATCTGTTTGATCGTTCCCGTCCGTGCGTTTTATTTCCTTCCCCCGAGCTGTTTTATCCTTGTCCGTCAGGATTTTCTTTTCCGTCGGGACACACGATATCATCATTTTCAGCAGCGGCCGTTTTGTTTTTCAGGCATGAAAAAGGTGCTGTATGGGCAATCGTTTTGGCAGCTTTAATCGCTTTTTCCAGAATGTATTTGTATGTTCATTTCCCGACGGATATTTTGGCCGGCTGTTTGTTGGGAATCGGTTCCGCATATGTTTTAGTCCGATTTAATATCCAAAATAAAAAGGCGGAACATTGAAGCTCCGCCTTTTTTTAAGTAATCTTCGGATTACAGTTGTTCGTTAATCCATGCAGCCAATTTAGATTTTGTCATTGCGCCGGAATGAGTAGCGACGGCTTCACCGTTTTTGAACATGATCAATGTCGGAATGCCGCGTACGCCGAAATTGGTCGGTGTTTCTGGCGAATCGTCAATGTTCATTTTTACGACTTTCAATTTATCGCCCAATTCGTTGGAAACTTCTTCCAATACGGGCAACAGCTGACGGCAAGGCGAACACCATTCCGCAAAAAAGTCGACCAGAACAGGAACGTCGGAATTTTTGATTTCATTGGCAAATTCACTGTCATTGATTACTTTCATTGTTATTTTCCTTTCTGTAAGAGAACTGTACCGATCTTTATAAGAGGGTTTCGGACAAGGGTCAATACTCCATTGTATCACAAACGACGGAAGTTATTTCCGTCAGCTTGGGTGCTTCCGTCCATAACAGAAAACATCTGATGTTTTTATCGGGATAAATTTTTTCGATTAAAGCTTTGTATGCCGCCATTTGTCGGATATATGCCTGCGGCGTTTCCCGAATGTCGTTCGGAATGTTTCGTCCGGATTTGTAATCAATCAGAAGCACTTCTTTTTCCGAAACAGCCATACGATCGATCTTGCCGTTGATGACGCGGTTTTTTATTACGCCGGATACGGGAATTTCCGCCAAAGAATCAGAGCGGAAAAATTCGGCGGCAGTCGGATCGTTCAACAGGCAAAGAACGTCGTCAATCAATTCGTTTTTGTCTTTGTCCGTTATGTTTGTTTTCCTGCCTGTCAATAGTTTTTCCGCAACCATACGTTGCTGTTCCGCCGGATATTGCGGTATGATTTCCAATAACAAGTGAACGATTTGTCCGCGCCGGATGGCTTTTAACCGGCCTTCGGTCAACGGGGACAAAACGCCGGGGGCATCCATGTCCGGTTTTGACGGAGCCAGAGGTTTTGGCGGAACAGGTTCTTCCGGCGCCTGTCGCGAAATCCAATCAGGCGGATTTGCCGAGGATTGTTTATCGAATTTTTGTTCGGATCGTTTCGGCGCTTCTTCTTGACGGCTGATCAGGCGCAGGATCGGTTCTTCGAATAAATCGGTTTGGATCTCTTCTGCCGTGCAGGTGACGGATCCGTCAGGATTTTCCGAGCTTAAAGCGCCGCGAATCAGTTCGTACCAATTCCCTTCAGAGATACGTGTCGTATCCCATCCCGTAATGTACAGCCGATCGGCCGCACGTGTCAGCGCGACATAAAGCAACCGGTTGTATTCGTCTTGATCTTTTTCTTTTAACCGTTCGATTTCGTTTTCGATGATGTCGTTTCGGTATTCGGCCTTAGGGACCCAAAGCATTATTTTGCCGTCTTTTCCTTCTGGCCAGAAGGTTTCAGGTGCAAAAAAGGACAGTCGGCGCGTGTCGGGTAAAAATACGATCGGCGCCTGTAATCCTTTGGACGCATGAACGGTCATGATACGCACGGCATCAAAAGATTGTTCCGGATCGCGTTTGATTTCCACATCGTTTTGCCGTAAATGTTTTAAGAAATTTTGCAACGACGGCGCTTCTGTCGAATCATAATGCAGTGCCAAAGACATAAACTCGTCCAAAGCGTCCAGCGCTTGGACGCCTAAACGAGAAACAAATGATTTCTGTCGCCCTAAAGGCCCTAAAATATAAGCGTAAAGTTCGTAAGGGCGCATTTGATCGACGCGGCTGAGTAAATCCTTTAAAAACAGATACGCTTTTCCCAAAGGCGTATCTGGTTTGTTTTCATACGTCTTCAAACGGTCGAACAAAGACTGTTTTCCTCGATTATAAGCCAGCGTGAACAGATCGTTTTCGGAAATGCCGTCCAAGGGCATTTTCAATTCATTGGCTTTTTGGAAATCCGTTTCGGACAGGTCTGCGGCCGAAATACCGCACAAAGGGGAACGCAGAACGGTTGCTAATGCCAGATCATCTTCGGGCAATAACAAAAAATCACCCAAAACCATCAAGTCTTTGACGGCAATGTGCGTCGTTATTTTCAATCTGTCCACGCCCGAAACCGGAACGCCCCGTGTTTTCAATTCACGTGATAAATCGTCGATAAAAGAGTTTCGTCGACGTACCAAAATTAAAATATCGCCTGCACGAATAGGTCTGTTTTCCGATTCCAGATATTCTTTTGTCGCAATCATATCAGCAATTTTTTGTGCGATTTTTCGTGCCAGTCGGGCGGACGGTGTTTCGGAAAAAATACGTTCCACCGGTTTGGTGAAAGATTTTTCCGTATCGTTGCTTCGCGGTTTTTCCGTCGGCCATATTTCGACTAATCCGGCCTGTTTTCTTCTCCAAGACAAGTGGGTGGCGTCTTCATCATCATTGACAACTCCTTTGCGTGCCGGAGCGAAACGCAAGGCAAAATTGACGACGTCAATGACGGCCTGCACGGATCTGAAAGAAATATACATCGGTACGTCGTTCAGTTTTTTATGTGCCGCGTCGACTTTTGATTTGAAAAAAGCTCGCATGTTTTCAAATTCTTCGGGGACGGCCCCCTGAAAACCGAAAATCGATTGCTTTTTGTCCCCGACGGCAAAGATTGTCCTGTTTTGTTTACGAAGTCCTTCGCCTGCGAAAAATTCTTCGGCCAGCGCTTTGATGATGGCCCATTGATCCGGACTGGTATCTTGAGCTTCGTCGACCAATATGTGATCGACTCCTCCGTCCAGTTTAAACAAAACCCAAGCAGCCGCTCCCGAGCTTTCCAACAAAGATCGGGTCGCGGCAATCAGATCGTCGTAGTCCATGGCTGCGAGATTGTTCTTCATGGCTGTATATTCATTTAAAACAGCTGAACTGAGTTCAAGCAAAGCCAATGAAAAAATCATGACCCTTAATGACGCCAAACGTTTTTGCAACAGTTGTGCTTTTTGTGCCTCTGCCGTTAAAGCGGGCAGGGCAGCCATGGATTCTTTGCAACACAGCTTTTTACGAATACCGTCTTCCTTCGTTAAAAACGTCAGAATATATTCGGGCAGCAAAGAAATTCGATCTTTTTCATCGGCATTCAGGAACGCGTCTGTTTTTAAAAACGTTTCTATGTCTGTTTTTGTTTTTGACTTACCTAAAATGGCGCAAGCTTGTCTTAGATCGTTTTTCCGATCGGCGGACAAACGGCAAAAATCGGATTTAAGCGTATCCGCCGTAGCGCCGTGAGGCAAATCCAATAAGTCTTCGTAAGCTTCCGTTAATTCATGTCGTGAGGCAAATCGTTCATTTATCCGTTTAACTGCGGCCAGATGAGAACTCATTTCCTTTAAAACGGATAAAAATTCGTCTTCTGTCGTTACGGATGTGATTGTTTCCAAACAGGTTGCATAACGGTTTTGACCCAGAATTTTATTTTGCGCCTGTTCGATGAGCTCTTCGGTCGATTGTTCGTCCAAAACGTCAAACTGAGGGGATACGCCCGCTTCCAAAGGAAAACGTTTTAATAAAGATTGGCAAAAACCGTGTAATGTCGTTACCTTCAATCCGCCTGCCGTATCCAGTAATCGAGCGAACAATCGTCTGGCGCATGCGATTAGAGGGGCTTCGGGAGGGATTCCGCGCAGTTCCGTTAATTCCTTTACCAGATCGGATTCTTCCTGTGCCGCCCATTTTGCCAGTCGTTCCGCGATTTTATTGGCCATTTGCGCGGCGGCCGTGCGTGTAAACGTTAAACACAGTATTTTTTCCGGCGGCGTTCCCGTTAACAACAGATTCAAAACACGGTCGGACAGCACTTTTGTTTTACCCGATCCCGCCGAGGCGGCAACCCATGCCGATTCAAAAGGATTTGCAGCCAGACGCTGCAGAGCGTTCGGATCCGTAAAATCCATGCTTATTCCTCCTGTTCTTCGGACACATCGGACGTTGCCCATTCGTCAAAGCGCGCCAGATGATCAAAATCATTATATTGCAGGGAAACGCTAGTGTCCGGTGTCGCCAGATAAGGTGTTCGTTCATCATCATACGTGTCGATCAGATCTTTCAAACGGTTTAAAGCTTCGTCGATCAGTTTTTCGGTTTCTTCCTTGTTTGCAGATATCTGTCGGATTGTTCCTCCTTCCTGTCGGCCGCGCAAACGCCAATATTCCATGGAGGAGGGGGCTTTGCCCGTGACGTTTTGAAAACCGTTTAGCCGTAGAACGGCCGCTTCCAGAGGCAATTGCGGAGAATAACCGGCAAAAACGGATTTTTTCGCGGGCAACAATCCCGTTTTATAATCGATTAAAGTGACGCCGCCGTCCTTTTGAATATCGATTCTGTCCGCAAAACAACTCAGCCGGAAATCGCCCCCCTTTGCTTTAAAAGAAAGTTCCCCTTCCTGTTCGCATAAAGTTCGCGCTATTTCGGGTTGGCGTTGCTTTTGTCTGCATATGAACCATTCCAACGCGGATTCCAAACGCGGTTTCCAAAAAGCCGCCGCCGTTTGCGAAAAATTCAGTTCTTTAAACAAATCCGAACCGATTTTTAATATTTCGGATTCCGCTTCATCGGGAAGATGCGAAGGATACTTTGAGCAAAACATTTCAACCGCTTTGTGAACGAGCGTTCCGAAATCGGCGGAATTAAAGTTTTCATCAATATTGTCCAAAGGTTTCAACCCTAAAGTATATCGTGCGTAAATCGAATACGGGTCACGCATCAAGGTTTCGATCTTTGTTACGGACAGTTTGCGCGGTCTGGCGCTCACAGGCGGATTGGGGTGCGGCGGCATAAAGGATAGAACCGCATCAGGAGTGTCAATTTTTCGTGCCCAATCCAACAAATTTCCTTGTTCAAAATTCAGATTTGAAATGTCCAAAACGGTTTGCAAACGCATCAGCCAACGTGACGGGACGCTGGGCGTCCCGTTTTTTTTGATTGATCGCGTTATAATCAGGTTTTTTGCGCAAAATGCCTGTGCAAAATCATGCGCCGACAGAGCTATCTTTCTTTCCGGAGAGGATAACCCGCATTGTTCGCGCATCGGGCGGGACAGCCACGGATCGGCTTCGGACGTTTGAGGCCATGTTCCTTCGTTTAAGCCGCCTAAAATCAAAACATCCGGCTGAATTAAACGCGCTTCCATCGTTCCCAGAATGTCTAATCGCGGATGCATGCCGTATTTCGGACGAACGGTAATTCCTTTAAACAATGCGCTTAACAGTGATAAGTATTCAACAGGTGTGATTTTCCCGATCAAAGCGGATTGTTCTTTTAACGTGGTGAAAAAAGCGGCGGCGGCTTCTCCGGCTTCGCCTGCCCATAATCGTTCCGCTCCGGATTTGTCGGCGCTTTGAGCCAGCAGTTCCGCCGCATTTAAGTGTGCGTCCAACAGAGTTTCAAAGTCCTGTTTTTCTGGGGCGATCATTTTTTTTGTAAAATCGCCGACACGCTGTTCAAGATCGTTTATAAAATCGATTATTTCCGACATGTTGGCGGATTGTGCAGCATGCTTTAATCCCGAAAAGCCGTCGCCGGGTCGTTTCCCGCGCAGCAGATTTTTTTCCAATATGCGAACCGCCGATCTGAACGGCGCAAAACTTTTTGCGCCTAACGCCAACGGATGTTTTAAGCACGCCAGCATATCCGACGGGGACCAATTTGTTAAAGCCGCTTGCCCCAACAGCAGTAAAAAAGCCCCCAAAGGTGTTAAAGTCAAATTTGTTCCGGCGGAATCGTCCATGACAATTCCCCATCGGTTCATTTCGGCGACGACACGGCGGGCCAAAGATCTGTCCGGTGTAATCAGTGCCGCTGTTTTTTCGGGTGTCTCCAATGTCTCACGCAAAGCCAGAGCAATAACCAAAGCTTCTTCCTGTACGTTGGCACAGTCGATTTTTTGAATTCCTTCTATGGCATCTTTTTGAAATTTTTCTGCCGTTCTCCATTGTTCCGTTGTTGCAGATGGGCGCATCGCTTCACTGATCAGACGCAGTCGTTCGTTCCGTAAGGGAGATGTTTTTCCGAAGGGGCGAACATCTGTTCGAGTTATTTCCATTTTTTCCAGCAGTCTTTTCAGATTATATTGCGGATGCGACGGTTCGCAGGCGGCAAAGCTTTTTTCATCAAGCGTCATGTCCAATCCCGGCAGAATGACACAGCCGTTTTCCATTGAAGCAATTGTATCCAACAGTTCCGCCGTAGCCGGTTGAGACCCCGTCGAACCGGCCGCAATAACAGGGAAAG
>JAZNBT010000098.1:0-3991 GCA_045587165.1 Alphaproteobacteria bacterium
CAAAAATGAAAAATTTCGAAAAAAGCAAAAAACACTTTTAAATACAAATATTTATGGGGCGTGCCCGAATCGGACACACCCCAAAAACTTATCCTTTTTCGCAAATATTTGATATAAAGCTTGAAAAAGCGTCACATCGGCGGAATATTCAGCAAAGCAATATATCCCGGCGGAATCCGCATCGTAGCATAACGAATATTCGCCGTTTCAATTTGGAATTTGGGAACCCCCAATACGTCAGAAGCCATCGAAAAAAACTCTTTCGCCTCGATCTCCCGACGTTGAGCATTCATTAAATATAAAACACACCCCTGTCCTTTTTGAGCAATACCGCAACGCGGGCGCCCTTTGGGAATTTCGGCATTAGCAACGACTCCCGGCAAATCACCGCTTGATTTCCCGTAAACAGAACTTAAGCAAAAGCCGATTACAAGCCCGGAAACAATAAAGAAGAAGAACAATGGCAACAGAACTTTTGTTTTAATAAAAGCGGGCGGCAATCCCAGATCGGCCGCCATATTGTGTTCATACGGACTGGCTTCGAACAACGGTTCTTCATCGGAGTCGGATTGCTCCTCTTCCATTTCATCAGACGGCAAATCATCAATAAAGCCGTTTTCATCCATATTTTCTTCAGCCGCTTCATCCTCATTCGTAATTTGCCCGCCATCACCCTCTTCGTTCCACAATCCTTCTACGTCGGATTCGTCGGCGGAGGGAACCGGAAGCGGAGCAGCAGACGGCATTTCAGCCGCAGGCGCCCCATAAGGCATACCGACTCCTGCAGGCGGCATCCCCATCGGCGGAACTCCGACCGGGCGCGGAGGAACCTTCACACCTGCCGGCATGGGATATCCCATAGGACGCGGAGGAACCTTCATCCCCGGCGGCATTTTCATACCGGGGACTGGCATATGCGGCGGCACCCCCATCGGCGGGACACCGGCCGGGCGCGGCGGCACTCCCTGAACAGCCCCCTGCGGATAAGGCGGCGCCGGCGGATAAGGCGGTTGCTGTTGTTCTGCCATTGTTTCCTCCTTTAATTAAATTCTTTGACCAGTTTAATAACACTGGGTGTCATAATCACGACCGTTTCATAACCGTTCAAAGAATCGCTGAACGATGCCGACGGAATCCCGATCAGAACAATATTGTCCCCCAAACGGCTTTTAGCCGTAAAGGCCGTAATTTCCCCTTGATCCGAATCCAACGTTATCGCGGTATTCATACGTCGCTCTCCATACAATTCCGTCTGAGCCATAATCGACAGCTGCGCTTCGGGCATTGACATATATCCGCAACGTCCGACATCAAAACGTGCGCGCCACTTGTTTGCTGCGATAAACATCCCTTCAGACACTTGGGTTACTGAACCGCGAGCGTTTAAGAAATTTCTCAAGCTTTTGGGATTGATGTCATAATCCGTGACCAACGCACGCCCTAAAACGCCTTTAAGCATAAACTTGATTCTGTCGGTACCGAAAATATCAACCAGTTCCTGCCAAACGATTTCTTTTGCCGTTCCGTACGGCTTGACACGCAAGACCTGAACATCAAAAACAATCAGTTTCGGTTCCGTATCAAACAGTTCAATCAACTTTTTAACCTTGTCCTCAAGCTGTTTATCACCTTTAAAGGAAATAACATTTTCTTCCCAGTTTACAACGACATCATGAAGTCCCGAACCGCGTAAAGAATCCAATACGGCGATCATTACTTCCCGTTTATCGGGGATATAAAAGTTCCAATTCACTTCACGACTGAGGATCAAAACCTTTTGCTGATCGTTATAACGGTAATACACATCCGCCGCATCGGCGATCATATTCACGACTTCGGACAATTCGCCGGTAATATTTTCGGCCGACAATTCTGGAAAAGGACCGCCTTCCGCAACGACTTTGATTTTTGCTTCGCTCAGCAATTTATAAAAGACACGTTCCGTCGACTGGCCGTCAAAAGAAAAACCGGTCACTTCATAACGCGGCAAAGGATCGCTTTTATCCGCACGTTCCAACTTAAAAGCTTCCTGTTTAAACGGAATAACCGTCATAATATTTTGCTGTGTTTCATGCACCGTACAACGCATCGGCGATTCCAAACTGACCATTTCAGCCGATCGAGTCGTTTTCGGTTCCGTCGGCAAAGATGTCGGACGAACCATTTGCACCATCGGCCGACCGGCACGAATATCCCCTTGGCAGGCAACCAAAAGACCGCTGACACACAAAACGGCGGCACATAAAACATATTTTTTAAATCGTTGAAAAAGCATCAAACTGAAAACCTCTTTGTTAACCCGCGGGAATCGGCCGTTTTACGGGCATTTTCACCTGAGCGGGAGCCTTTACGGGCATCTTTTGCGGAGCCTTGGCCATCGGCGCGCCGACATGCTGAGGCTGTTGCTGAACGGGTGCGGGTGCGGCAGCGGCCGGATCAGGAGATTCGAACCCATCAGGAGCAGGGCCGATATCTTCTTCCACTTCGTTTTTATCCGCCAATGCCCCCAACCTGCTTTTCACTTCTTCTAAAGATTCTTCATCTTCATCCAACATTTCAGGCGGAGCATTGCTTTCAAATTCCGTCTTAAATTCCAAAAGAACTTTTTTCAACGCCGCTTCACCGCCTTTATAACGTTCCTTAACAATCTGAGCGTAAGGAGGTGTAATGATTTCCATACCAAACGTCAAAATTTCGTCCAATAAATCCAAAATATATCCGAAATACGGATATTGACTGAGCTCTAATCCGCCCAAATGAACACATCTGGCACTGGTACGGGAAATCGTCTGATCATAATATGTCTTCAAGCGCATAAAATGATCAAAATTCCAAAGCTGTTCAACTGTCAAGCCATACGTTTCGGCGACAACCGAACTACCGGTTGAGGGATTGACCTCTGTTTGCGCCAACTTGCTTTGCAGTTTAGCAATCAAATCCTGCCCGGCTTTACCGAAAATCGAAAGCCAACGCTGCATTTCAGGCAATTGCGCCTTAACCTGCGCTGCGTCAAGTTGACGGCGGGGATCCAACATGCGGGAAACCTCTGCCCAGACGGATCCGGCCTTCTCATATGTCAAAGCCCGATCAATGTTTGTTTTGACCTGAGGCTGTATATTTTCAGGGCAATCGGTTAAAATACCGCTGATCTGCTCACGCCATTTTTCACCGAAAACCGACTGAGCGAGCGAACGAACGCGAGCCAAACCTTCTTGCGTATCCTGATACGCCAGAACGGCTTCAAACAGCGATGATAAAGCTTCGGGTATTTCTTTTTCAGCCATTTTATTTTCCGCGCTTATAATCCTTATACTTCCATATATATTATGTTTTCGCCTAAAAAAGCAATATTATCCTTTGAAATAAGGATCATCGGTTTCTTTAATCAAAGAAACGACAACATTATCCGGAGGAACTGACGGTTCTTTGTCATATTCCCGCGAATGAAAATGCGCGGCCGATCCGAAAATAAACGGAACCGATGAAATTAATATACTTTTAAATGATTTTTCCGAGACAGAATCTTCCAAACGCAATAAAGAAGAAGTTTCTGCCGGCAGAAACGACTCTTGTTCCGGTGTTTGCCGCAAATCTTCAAACATAACCGGATTCACATCCTTTTCCATAACAGGCTCCGGCTCTTTGACAAAGTTTTCCGAAACATCTTCTTCAACGAGTTCCGTTTCTTCCTCAAAGGTTTCAAGCGGCGGCTCTTTGACGAGCTCGGTTTCTTCGACAAACGTTTCCGGAATGTCTTCTTCAACAAGTTCCGCTTCTTCCTCAAAGGTTTCAAGCGGCTGTTCTTCGACGGGTTCGGTTTCTTCAAAAGAAAGGCTGTTTTCCGTTGATTCTTCATCACCAACGTTCGGAACATAGTAAACAGCCTGACCGTTTTCATCTATATAATACGCCTGGCCGTTCATATCCAAATAATACGGATTGCCGTTCTCATCTACGTAATACGCCTGACCGTTCGCATCCAAATAATACG
>JAZNBT010000099.1:0-5539 GCA_045587165.1 Alphaproteobacteria bacterium
ATTTTTTTCAAGTGTTATATACTCACCTGTTACTTATCGCGGGATGGAGCAGTCCGGTAGCTCGTCAGGCTCATAACCTGAAGGTCGTGAGGTTCAAATCCCACTCCCGCACCCATCACTAAAAAAGCCGTCCGAAGGGACGGCTTTTTTAGTGATAATCGTGTTCATCATCGGTCGAATCGGCATTGGGGCTGATAAATTCCTTCTTCGAGGGTTTTGTGATATAAAATGATTAATAAGAAGGTATGAAAACAATGGATTTTATATTTATCATCGGACCAAGTGCCGTCGGCAAAACCACCTTGGCCAAGGAATTATATAAACATTACGGCGGAGTATATATTGAACAGAATATGGTTCCGGAATTTGTCATTCCGAAAAATGTAGAAGATGTCGGAATATATGAGGAACAGCTATGCTGGGAAAATACGTTGGCTCAGATAAAGTTTTTCTATGAAAAGGGGTTAAGAAACATAGTTGCTTTGGATTTCGATGACGTCAGGGCAAGAGAATTGCCAAAGGTATTTTATGGTTACGATTTTATAATAATAAGACTGATCTCCGCTGATCCGAATCAGATAAAAAAGCAGATGGAGCATAGAAAAAATAATGAAGGCGGTTTATTCCGACAGGAATACGTTGAACGGGCGAATTCAGTAATAAAAAGCCGAAAATTGCTGCCGAATGAAGTGCAAGTGGATATTGCGGGAAAAAGAAAAAACGAGGTGTTGGCGGAGGTGATTGAAATAATTGATAATTTTTATCCGGTTAAAGATTATTTTTATGAATCGGATGATGAAAAAAATTATTTATCATGGGTTCAGAGCCGAAAACTGATTTAATAAATTTTGTTTTAGCGGTAGGGGAAAAAGCAAAGATGCAGTCTTTTTTTAATAATTCAATATTTCTTCAAACGAATTAAATTTAAAAAACAAATGGTGTCGGGCCGCCGGAACGATTTTGATTTTTTCGGCGTAAAAAGTTTTCTGATGATCCAAAATGAAAAAAGGTTCATGTTCCGAAAAAAGCGCTTTGTCAAAATTCGATCGAATGTTGTCTTTATGTTTCGCATACGTCTTTTTTAAAAAATCCAATTCTCGAGCGCAGCTTTCAATCGTACGCAGGGATTGCAGACGATTGTATTTTTCAAATTCGGCATCCGTTTCGATCATGTACCGTCGTCTGAATTCCAAATAATTATCCTCGTCGATTGTTTCCAACACGTTTAAAATCCGTTTCGGCAGTCCCAGTTTTTCATCAAACAGATACGGGTTGCCGTTTACGGCGACACGTTTTTTGACATGCGACCAATTTCCGGTAATTAAAGAGGAAACAAACACGCCTGCGGAATATGCGATCACGTTTAATTCGGTATATTTTGAAAAATCAAACGGTACTGTCAAACAGTCATAATCAAATAAAATCAGTACGTCGTCGTTCGGATCGTTTAAAAAGGAGAATTGGTTTTCATCACAACCCCAACCTGTAAAAAAGATGATTAAATTTTTTGATCCGTGATCAATATGCCGAAATTTCATCATTGTTCCTTATTTATCAAAGCGTTGAAAAATTATATATCCGATTTTTATGAAACGACAAGTCCGGAAAGCATTTGTTTTGAAATGGCTTGATATCGCAAAATCGGAACGTATAATGAAAAAAACATAACGGAAGGGCTAACATCAATGACGACGACAACAAACGGCGAAGAATATAAATTGTTGCATCAAACGGCACCTTTGGTAAAGGCGGCTCGTATTTTTTTTCTTTTATGGGTTCTTTTTATTGTTGTACCGGCGGTTTGTTTTACGGCGACCCGAGCAGACAGCATTAAAGAGTTTGCTGTCGTAAAAGCGATTGCTCGGGCGAATGCCGTTTTAACGGAGCAATATGCGGCTTTTACCGACAAAGTGTTGTCCGGCGTTGACATTCAACGGTATACGGTAAAAATCAAAGTTCCCGAAATTAAGTTGGACAAAGTGGAGCAAGCCGCTGAAAAAACAAATAAAGTTGCGTCGACATTATCTAAATTGGGGATAAAAGAGGCCGCTAAAGTCGGCGATTCTTCGGCGCTGTTGCAAAAACAGATCGACGGTCTCAACAAACAGCTGTCGACAACGACGGAACAAATCAAAAAGTCTTTGAATACGGAAATTCAGGACGGTTTGAAAAAAGAATTGTCCGGACTGAGTCAAACGCAAATTAAAAAACAGTTGGCGTTAAGCGATGCGTCTTATCAAAATCTGGTCAATAATAAATATGGTCTGATGTCCAAAGCCGACAGATCGGTTACCAAGACAATTTATAATGAACTGGCAGGGAACAAAAACGACGTTTTTAAAGATTTGTTTAACGGCATTGAAAAATATTATACGCCGGTATTTTATGTGCTCGTCGTATTGATCTTGATCGTTACGTTGATTCCGCCGTTTGTCGTTATGAAATTGGCCAAGAAATTTTCAGCCGTTTTCACGCAATGCCCTTATTGCAACAAAGTATTTATGACCAAGAAAAACAAATTAAGCCTGATAAAACTGTTTAAATTTTGGTGAGATTAAAGATCTTTAATCTCAACAACCTGAAATCCGGCATTCATAACGGCATCGGTTAACGTTTTGTCGGACACGTCTTTGCTTGTTTGTATGTTTGCCGTTTTTTTCATCAGGTCGATATCGGCATTTTCAACGCCGTCAACGGCCTGCAGGGCTTTTTGAACAAAGTTGGCGCAATGTTCGCACTTCATTCCTTCAATCGTCATTTTTTTGTTCATGGTCGAACTCCTTTTAAAAATCAGCGGTTTATTCGAAAATCGACGCAGTCGCAGAGCGTTTGTCACGACACAGACGGAACTGAAGCTCATCGCGGCGGCGGCGATAACGGGGTTAAGGGTGATTTTCCAAATCGGCCACAGCACACCTGCGGCGACAGGAATGCCGATTGTATTGTAAAAAAACGCCCAGAAAAGATTTTCTTTGATGTTTCGCAAAACGGCGCGTCCCAAACGCAAAGCGAATACGGCGGATTGCGGATCGTTTTTCATTAAAACGACATCGGCGGAATCAATCGCGATATCCGTGCCGTTACCGACGGCGATTCCGATGTCGGCTTCGGCTAATGCCGGGGCGTCGTTGATACCGTCGCCGATCATGGCGACTTTTTTGCCTTGTTGTTGCAGACGACGGATCTCTTTTGCTTTGTCTTGAGGAAGCATCTCGCTGATTATGCGATCAATACCCGTTTCACGCCCGACGGCATCGGCGGTTTCGGCATTGTCGCCCGTTAAAAGGACAACTTCCGCCCCCATTGATTTAAAGGTCGAAACGGCCGCCGCGGCGTCCGATTTTACGGGGTCGGATATTCCGATGATTCCCGATAGCTTTTTATCCGAGACGCAATACAGCGGTGTTTGAGCTTTTGCCGCCCATTCGGCGCCTATGTGTTCCAAGGGGTTGTCAATTCCCGATTGGCGCAACATTTTCGCGTTTCCTATAAAACAGGATTTGCCGTTGATTTTTCCTGAAATTCCCTGTCCCGGAATTTGATTGAAATCTTTTACCTGCTCCAAAATCGTCCCGTTTTTTTCGGCATATCGTACGATGGCCGACCCTAACGCGTGTTCGGACAGTTTTTCCAACGAAGCGGCCGTTTTTAAAACGTCATCGGTTGAAACGCCTTCAACGGCGACGATGTTGACGACATGCGGTTTGCCTTCGGTTAACGTCCCCGTTTTATCCAGAGCAACCGTGTCGATTCTTCCCGCCGTTTCCAATGCGTCCGCGGATTTGAATAAAACGCCGTTCAATGCGCCGCGGCCCGTTCCGACCATGATTGCCGTCGGAGTAGCCAATCCCAACGCGCACGGACACGAAATCACCAGAACGGCAATGCCGATTGATAAAGAAAATTCGACGTCAGCTCCGCAGATCAGCCATATAGCGGCTGAAATTACGGCGATCGTTATGACGACGGGCACAAAAACTCCGCTGATCCGATCGGCAGTTTTGGCAATGGGCGCTTTAGAGGAAGTCGCTTCGTCGACTAAACGTATAATCTGCGCCAAAGTCGTTTCTTGTCCGACTTTGTTCGCGCGCATTAAAAAATGTCCGGTCGTATTGACGCTAGCGGTCATAACCGTATCGCCGACATCTTTTTTTACGGGCAGGCTTTCGCCGGTTAAAGCGGATTCGTCTAAAATGCCGTATCCTTCCGTAATAACGCCGTCTGCGGGAATTTTTTCACCGGCTTTGATTACAATAATATCCCCGACGGCCAATTGTTCGATATCTACGGTTGTTTCAACGCCGTTATGCAAAGTTGTCGCCGTTTTAGGAGCCAAAGACATTAATCCCGTAATCGCTCCGGCCGTTTTGTCTTTGGCTTGAGTTTCCAGAAAACGGCCGAGCGTTACCAACGTTAAAATCATGGCTGCCGATTCAAAATATAAATTTGACGCGAAACGTTCTGCCGCGGAAGTGTCGTTGTTTTCAAACAAAAACAGGATTTTATATAAACCGGACAGACTGGAACAGACAGCAGCTGAGGAGCCGATCGCAATCAGGGAATCCATGTTCGGTGCGCCGTGAAACAGAGCTTTAAAGCCTGTTTTAAAATAATTAAAGTTGATAAAAATGACGGGCATGCACAGCAATGTCTGCGTTGCGGCAAAAACGGCCGCGTTTGATCGCAATGAAAAATCAACCGGCAAAGGAAGGCCGAACATTTCCCCCATGGAAAAATACATTAATCCCGCCGTTAACAAAATGCTGGCGATCAGTCGGTTTTTTAAATCGTGTCCCGCGGTTCCGTATCTTTTTTCAGGGACGCTTGTTTGCTTTGTCGTTGAGGCGCCATAACCCGCTTTTTTTATCGCAGTAATGACATCTTCGTCCGATAACGTGTTTTCATCATACGTTACCGCCATATTGTTTTTTAACAGATTAACGGCGACATCCTTAACGCCGTTAATTGTCGAAACGACTTTATGGATACGGGCGGAACAGGCCGAACAGCTCATTCCCGTGATGTTGAAGATTTCTTTTTTCATAACGTTTCCTGAAGGTAATTCATAATTATTTCGACCGTTTCCTTCGGTGTTCCGGTGCCGTTGTCAATGATTAAATCCGAAAACGACGGGTTTTGACAGCCTTCCCGATACATTTCTTTGATGCGATTTATTTCCCATTCGTCAAGCTCTCGTTGTCCTCTGTTTCGCAAACAAATTTTCAGTTCCGGTGCTAACGTAATATTGATAAAGACGGTTTTTGAATCTTCAAAACTTTTCCATTCCCGATATAAATCAGCCGTTATCGGATAGGCAAAAATGATGTTTTCATATTTTCCCGTTGTCTTTTCTTTTTCAATTATTTCGGCCAACCGTCGTGTGCGTTCTTTCCATCCGGCCTGTAAAGACAATCCTAGAAGTTCCTGTTCCTCGTCGGACAGCAAATCGTCCACTTCTATGAACAAAGCGGCGGGAAGATTGTCCGTCAACAGTTTTGAAACGGTTGATTTGCCGGCATTGACAGATCCGTTGATGTTG
>JAZNBT010000100.1:0-9764 GCA_045587165.1 Alphaproteobacteria bacterium
ACAGGCAAATCGCTTTTGCGTTCGCCGACGCCGGTGAATAAAATACCGCAGCGTTCCCCTTGACGGACAAGCTTGTTCTTAATCAACTGACGTAAACCGGCCAATCCGGCGCTGCCGGTGGCGGACAAGTCAACGCCCGTATGTTCGCGCGCCAAATTATAAGCCTTGGTTAATTCGTCTTCATCCGCGATTAAAGGCAAACCGCCGGAAATAATCATGTTGCGCACAACTTCCAATCCGTCATATGTCGTGTCGTCCAAAATTCCTTCGGCAACGCTTTCGGGAACATTGGCCGTCCATGCTTTGAAATATTCGTTGCGGTTTTTGCCGACTTTGACAAAGACCGCTTCCAAATCGTCTTGAATCTTGGGATACATTTCTGCAATCAGATTGGCGGTCATTTTGATTTGTCCCAAGTTGTTTTCCAAAAGGGCTTTTGCATCAAAATTACCTTCCAGCAACATAGCCAGTTCGGGCGGCAACGTAACGACGCCGTCGCGTCCCAATTCACGCAAAACAAGGAAATAGCTTTGAGCCAAAGGATAGCAACTGGATGTCTGGCAAGTGTAAAAACGCGGCAATTTGCGGATAATGTCCAAACGTTTGAACAAAGCGTTCGCCGTCGATACGGCGTTGGCCAAGCCGCCGCCGCCGACCTGAACGACCTGAACGTCCAAAGGTGCGTCAATTAAATACTGATTGAATAAAAATTCATATTCCAGAGTTTCGGCTCCTTCGACCGCGGACCAAATGTCGTGGCCGTAAGACGTAAACGGAATCCAGCCGAATTTTTTCAAAGCTTCCTGATAACGCAGATTGCACGGATCGCCTTCGCCGACGGAACCGTCGCGGCTGACTTTGACGACATTCGTTCCCAAGTTCGTCAGGATTGAAACAACCGTGTCGCTGACGTGATCCGGAACAAAAGCGTACAACTGATAACCGGCGGCTCCGGCAATGGCGGCGGCGCCCATGGCGGCGTTTCCGCAGGAAAAGATTGCTAAAGTCTTCTTTTCAGCCGGTTCGTCGGAAATTTCGCGCAATGTTTCCAGATGCATGATCGCGCTGGCCAAATGACGGGCTTTGTGCGATCCCATTAACTGAAGCGTTTCGTTTTTAACGAATAAGGAACCTTTCGGCAGATCGATCGCCTGAGCCAGATCGTCGGCTTGAATTTCAGGAGTTCGAATGAAACCGCGACCGGTCATTCTTTCGCAGGCGTTGGATAATGCCAAAACGCGTTCGACCCACCAAGTCGCTTTGCCGTGAGCGTTCGCTAGCTGATAACTGGCCATAAATTCACGAAAAACGCTGAATGACAGTTTGTTGTCGTTCCAGCGTTTGGTTAAAATTGTCGGAAATACGCGTGCCAATTCCGAAGCATTTTCCCGTTTAACCAACGGGTGTACGCCGTTTTCGGTGCTTTCGGGGCAAAACAAAGACTGTGTTTCCAAGGGATATTCTTTGTCGCAAACCGGGCAATACAGTTCCATCTTCTCGAAATTCCTTCTTTTATTATCCTTTTTACGTTTTCACACTATACTGCTTTTTTACAGAATATAAAGTGTTTTTTTGCACGAAAAAAGGGCAGGGTGTTTTTCCCGCCCTTTTTATATTGTTTTATTTCTACGTGTTTTATTTTTTCGCTCTGGCCAGCAATTCGGCTTCTTTTTCGATGATGTCCATCATATGTTTCAATGCCGCGTAATAATCGCCGCTCAGGATGTCTTTGTTCAATTCGTCTACAGCCGATGCAAAGCTCGGGGCTGCTTGCAGGATTTCATTAATACGCGCAAAATATTCCGGATGTAAGATTTTCGGATCTTTGGCCAGATACATTTCCTGCAGGACATAGTAAACCTTTTTGCACGGTGTATCGGCTTCTTTTTCGGTCAGCACATACTTTTCGCGTAAAATGGGGACGTTGCCTTCAATAAACAGTTTGACTCGTTCCTTGTCATTTGTGATCAGCGCGTTTCCTACAATCAGGCGTTCGCCCGGCTTTAATTCTATTTTTAACGGCATTCCGGTTCCTTTTTAAAAGAGTGATAAAACACTAGAATCGGCTTCCAGTGTAATACTGATGACCTGATTTACCAATTCTTTTTGTGTGCTGATGGATAAAAGTTCCGCCGATACGGCATTTAAATCGGCTCCGGTCAGCTTTTCCGCGCCTGAAAGACAGGTATCCGACATTGTTTCCAAAAACGTTTCTCGTGATTGAACCATATAAGACGCGCGTTCAAATTTGTCCGCCGCCCGTTGCGCTTTGTGAAGGGCGGATTCTATCGCGTCAAAAGCCGCCAAAATGTCGTCTTCATTTTCCCAGTTGTCAACCGCTTGCGGCAATCCTAAGGATTCCGCATCCATTTTTATGCCGTTTACCGTGCGGAAACTGGAAGCTTTTTCGTTAAAGACGGCGCGAATCGAATCTCCTTCCAATAAATTCAATCCGTTAAAAGAACTGTCGGCTACGACATTGTTAATTTGTTTTAAAATTTCATTATATTGATCGGCGTAGCTTTTCGACGTATTCAGACCGCCGTCATCGTAACCGTCAATGCCGAATGCGTTTGCGGTTTTTCCCGTTAAATCGACAATCGTCAGGTTGTCCCCGTAAATGGAAGACACCTGAAAATGTCCGTCGGAATTAACTTGTGCCGATATGTTGTCGATTTCGGAAAAAGCCTGCGCCAGGTGCTGAATCGTCCAGTCTTCCTGAATGGTGATTTTATGTGTTTCGCTTAAGTCGAACCCCATTACTTCCGGCAAATCGCCGTCCAACATGATCGGACTGCGGTCCGTTGTTTCCAAAATCAGCTTTTGATCTTTGATTTTAAATGAAAAATTTTCAATTTGATGTTGTTCTTGTATTTGTCCGAAAAAGTCGGAAATCTTCATGTCTTCATCAATGACTTTTAATGTGATCCAATCATTGTCGCCGACTTTAATTTTAAATTCTTCGCCTTTGACAATGTTCAGATCCGCCAAAGTCGTTTCGTTGTCCATTAAAATATCGGATTCCATCTTGTCCGCGTCACCCGTGCGCAGCAAAATTTCATCACCCGGTTTGACGTTTTGTAGGTTGGAAAGTTTTTCACTGTTTGTTGTTCGAAAGTTTTTTCCTGTTAATACGGACATATAAGCCTGGCCGTCCAAAGCCGAATTGGCGGCGGCTTTCGCATGAGCCAACAAATCCGTGATCGTATCGATTGATTGTCCCGTCGTGTCCAAGGTGGATACGATGTTTGACAGACCGTCTAAAACGCTTTGCAATCCTTCGGCCCGTTCGGTTAAACGCATGTCTTTGAAAAACAATGTCGAGTTGTCGTACGAAGTATTTACTTTTTTTCCCGTTGTCAATGCGACGGAATTTTTGTCGTGCATTGACGTTAACGCTTTGGATTGCGACAAAGACGTCAGGATTGAAGACGTCGTCGGGATCGAAAGATTGTAGGGCATGGTTTTCATTATTATTATCCCTCCTTTAAGACGGGAAACGATTCTATTTTATTTAGAATAACATAAAAAGTTTTTTTAGAAAACAGGAAAAATATATATTTTTCAATATATTAGTAGGCAATTTTTGCCTACCCCGTTACAGTGTTGAAGAAATTGTTCTGACACTGACATCTACCGTGACCGTGTGCGTGCCGCCGCCGGTCATAATACCTTTAACGGGGCTCATGTCGTCGAAATCGCGTCCCCAACCGACGGTCAGGTGTTCGGATTGCATGTACATATTGTTTGTCGGATCCAAATCCACCCAGCCGAATGAAGGAACGTAAACGGAAAACCACGCATGGGAAGCATCGCCGCCGATCATTTCTATTTCGCCTTTTTGTTCCGCTTCGGCGGCGCGTCGGGTACGGATATAGCCGCTGACATAACGGGCGGGCAGTCCGAAACTGCGCAGACACGCGATGGCTACATGGGCGAAGTCCTGACAAACGCCGCGTTTCATTGCGAGCGTTTCGTTGATCGGCGTCGCAATGCTTGTGGCCGAAGAGTCATATGTAAAATCTTGATAAATTCTGCGCATGATTTCTTCCGCGACGGCCAAAACAGGGCGGTCGGGGGTGAAGGACTGTGCCGCATAGGCTTTGATTTCGGCGCTTAAAGGAATAAAATACGACGGGGCTGTCATTTCGCTGGCTGTCAGCAATTCGGGAGTGTCCGGATATGACATCAATCTTTTTGTTTCTTCCCAAGACGGCGTTTCCATCGGATCAGGATAAACGGGCGGTGATATCGATGCTTCAAAATCGGAAATGATTGTCATTTCGTTATGGGGTGTTTCGGTGATCAAAAATGTGGTCGTGTTGCCGAACGCATCAATACCGTCCGATTGAAAAGAGGGGGTGGGCGTTATCGTTATTCGTTCGGATAAAATATGCTGATAAGGCGTTTCGCGCGGTTTTAAACGGGCAAGGTTGTGCGATAATGTGACGGGGACGCTGTATCCGTAAATTGTTTTATGACAAACGCGATAAGTAACGGTCATTTTATTTTTCCTTTGTTATATGCCGGTCCCTGTCGTGTCGAGGCCGTATGCACAAAGCAGGATAACGTCAGAGTGTCTGAAAATTCCTGCAATTTTAACCGCAGATCGTTCAGTAACGTATTGAAATCGGGATTGACAATGACCGTCTCGTTTAATGTCCGCGTTCCTTCCGCGAGATTCATTACGTCCGTTTCGCGGATTTTTCGGATTATTGCTTCCAATAGGAACAGTTCTTTTGAAAACAGCCCCGGCAATCGGCTTTCACGTTCCAAAACGGAAATATTCTGGCGTAATTTTAGTGTTTGATAAATCAATGCCCGCGGATTGCCGTCATCGCAAACCAGTAAATCGAAAACCAACGGTACGGTCGGAACGGCCATGTAGCGTACGCGATAGGTCATTCGACTGTCGGATGTTTCCAATAACGTTTCCAAAGAAGCGTTAAAGCCGTTATTTGCGCAAAAATCAATGCTTGACAACAGGTTCAGTGTTTGCATACCTCTTTCCAAACGGCGGCCTATTTCCATAAATCGCCAACTGTGATCTCGCGTCATATCTTCACGTATCAACCCGCTTAAAGCATTTTGGCGCAGGATGATGCCGTTTAACCTGTTTAACAGGATTTGATGATTGGCGTTTTGTTCCGGCAGCAGCGGCAGTAATTGCGTGAACAGTTCCCAAGTGTCCATCGACAAACGGTCATGCAACAAGTCCGACATTTCTTTTAGACGGGAAAATAAAAAGTGTAATCCGAAACCGTAATCGGGAGCCGCAATTATTTTATTTAATTCGGTTAAGGCTTTTTTTTGAATTTCGGAATCTTGATAATTGTTGAAAGACAAATGACCCGTTAAAGCCAAAATGTTCATTAATGTGGCGACGTCATTGGGTTCGGGAATTTCGGGGCCTTCCGTAGCACGGGTGATCGCTACGCGCAACAAACGGGCCAACTGTTCGCTGCGTTCCAGATTTCGTCCCAGCCAGAACATGTTGTCCGCAATTCTTGACGTTAATTCGAAAGTCGTTCGAACGGGTTTCGTTTCCGTCGCCGTTTTAATTTGTTCGGCCACATTGCTTTTTTGCCGGCGGATTTTCGTTTCGACCCAAATATCGCGCAGACTGGGAGTTTCTGCTTGGGTGAAGGCTAAACCTCCGTTTAAAATGCGATATGATCCGTTTTCATGAATCAAATGAAAACGCAGTCGCGTACGTGCCGGAACCAGTTTGTCTCTTTGCAAAACGGGGCTGAGCGATGCGTTAACCGTTTCTTGGGCGACAAAATTTTCAGGATTGTTTTCGATGTCGTTTCTTGTCGGCTGAACTTTGCGTCCGGATATGTCATATATTTTCAGTTCGGATAAATGATCAAGAATGTATTGTTTTTCTTTTTCCTGACCGCCCCACCAAGCTGCGATGCTCGGCAAAAGCAGATCGTTGTTGCTAAAATAACGGTTGATACCGTGAATGAAAGCTCTTAATGCCGGAATTTCCGCCAATCCCGTTCCCAACGGATTGATCAAGGCGACATTTCCTTTGCGTACAACCTGCGTCAGTCCGGCAACGCCGAACAAGGATGCGCCGTTTAATTCCAGCGGATCGCACCACTGATCGTCAATACGGCGCAAAATTACGTCTACGGGCTTTAAGCCGTCGATGTTTTTCAGGTAAACATAATTGCCGCGAACTGTCAGATCCGCCGGATCAACGACGCTGATCCCCAAACTGCGGGCGAAAAAAGCTTCTTCAAAGGACAGTTTTTTCTTAATCGCGCCGCTTAATAAAACGATCAGAGGGATTTTTGTTTTATCGCTCTTCGGTGCGCAGGCAAATAAATGTTTGCGCATGGATTCAAAAAAATCAAAAATTCGAGCCGGCGCCGCTTTTGCATAAATATCAGGCATGACGCGTGATAAAACCAGACGGTTTTTGATTGCCAGTCCGATTCCTTCGGGTGTTTGCGTTTTGTCGGCGACAACCCAGAAGCGTCCGTCGGGAGAGCGTTCAATATCTGCGGAGTATTCTTGCAGAAAAACTCCGTCGGTCGGTCGGATTTTTTTTAAAGCGGGTAAATAAGAGGGATTTGAAAAAATCACTTCGGGCGGCAAAATTCCGTCGGAGATCAGTTTTTGTTCGCCGTACAGA
The DNA here is from genome assembly GCA_045587165.1 of Alphaproteobacteria bacterium. GTDB lineage: Bacteria > Pseudomonadota > Alphaproteobacteria > CAAGCB01 > CAG-977 > UBA11549. The sequence goes on from JAZNBT010000100.1 coordinate 6,647, forward strand.
TCGCAAAGAATTTGATTGAATAATTCGGCGCGTTGAATCAGACCCGCCGATATGGTTTTAAAGTCGGTTTCGGATAAAATAAAAGGAATAACCCCGTGTTCAACCGTTTGGCCGATTCCTCCGTCCGACATGTCCGCGCTCATTAATCGGGCCGTTTGTTCCGCATAAGACGAAAATTTACTTTCCGCTTCATGTCCGGCGGTTTGGAAAAAAGTACGCCAATGAGGGCGGATTTCTCCATCGGCATCCATTAATTCATTGTATCCGCCGGTTGAGCAAATCGCCGGATAAGTAAAGGAAAAAGACATTTATCGGTATCCTGTATTTTTTTGTTTGTTTTTAAGACAAAAAAAATAAAAGGACGTTAAAATTATTTTTGTTTTCGACTTTTTTATGAAAGAAACAACGATGATCCGGCAAAAAATTCAGGCATTTCTTTTGATGTTTATTCCCTTCGGGTTGAGCTTTTCGTTTGCCGTCTGTTTTTTTGAAAGGCGGACATGGGCTTTGTTTGCCGCTTTAGGGGGTGATTTGATCGGAGTATTGATCTGTGTTTTCTTTTCAAAATTTCGCAAAAACATTTTGGAAACAATGTTGAATGTCCAACCGTTGGCGGCGGTAATCTTCGCCGCATCTTTTATTTTATCGTTCCAACCGTGCCGGATGATGGTTCCGCAATTACTTACCGTTGTTATTTTGTGTATGATATGCATTTGTCTGGCTTTTGAACGGCAGAAAAATTTTACTAAAACGCTTTCTTTCGTTTCGGTTCTTTTTGTCGCCGCGACGATCGGCGGCATATTTGCTTTCGTTATGCCGTCCGTATCGGTTTATGTTTGTTTTGTTTTAGCCGCGTTGTGTTGTCGTCCTTTTGAGACAGGCAGAACGCCGCATGATTTATGGCAGGATGTCGCTTTCCCGATGTTTGTGCTGATCTGTTCTTTTTTATCGTTTATTGCAGCCAGTCATTTAGACGGCTTTTCCGTTTCAATCGCTGAATCCGCCGTTATGGTAATGATCGGTGCTTTATTGATTTCGGCTCGGGAATCGGGAGTGCGACTGATGTTGATGACGGCAGTGATCGTTGTTTTCGGATGTTATGTTTTTTCTGCGAAAAATCCCGCTTCCATTTTCAATCAAACAGGGCGGATTCAAAAAGTCGTTGAAAAATCAGTTTGATCTTTAAAGTTGTTTTCTGAAAGATTTCGGATCCTCAAAGCCTTCACATTTCCAAAAACCGCGCTTGTTTTTAATGGCTTCGGCTTCCTGAATTAAAAATTTGTCGGTATATTTTGCCATAGCCCATCCGTTTTTGATCATCATTTCATTCAGACTGATTTTTTTACCGTTCGGCTGAATAAAACATTCAGCAAGCCATCGTCCATAAAAATCTTGTCCCGTTGTTTCGCAAAGAACGGTACCCGTCCCGATAAGCTCGTACAGAGCGTCCCGAGCCTGCAAACCGCATTTGACCTTTTGCCCTTTACATAGGCAGTCCTGTTTTAATTCAGGTGCGTCTATGCCGTCCATCCTGACCGTTTGTCTGCCTATTTTTATCGTATCACCGTCAATTACCGTCTGATTCCAGTTCAACACGCAGGATGCATAAAGCCCCGATATTAAAATGACAATATATTTGATTAATCGGTACGTTTCGGGGTTTTGTCTGGTCATTTTTGATGATTTCGGTTAAGATGTCGCTCCGATCGCGATCAGAACACGGAGAGCCGCTGCATGTCAAAAAAATTTTTGTTCTTTTTGTTTTTAATTTGTTTTTCTTTTCAAGCCGTCGGAAATGATTCTTTTTTGTTTGTTCGCAGAATGATTCCTGAAGGAAAAGGTATAAAACAAACTGATAAAATTGTTTTTGAATTTAATCTTCCCGTTGTTGCATTAGGCGAAACGGAACGTTCTTCCGTTCAAATTCCGATAGAAATAAAGCCGAAAACAAACTGTCGGTGGCGTTGGCTGAACCAATCGTCTTTGGCTTGTATTTTAGGCGAAAAAGACAGGTTGAAGGTCGCAGAGGCGTATCAGATTACGATAAAGCCGGAATTTCAGGCTCTGAACGGCGAAAAAATGGCAAAAGGACAATCGTTTGTTTTGGAAACGGTACGTCCCGAAATTAATGCCTCCCGGACACGTTTTATGGATTTCATAACGCCGGAACGACCGCGGTGGCTGGTGGCTTTCGATACCGATGTGCAGATAAAGACCGTTCGATCAAATATCTTTTTCAAAGTCGGTTCGAAAAAAATCAAGGCGAATGTCGAACAGGCGGAATGTCAGGAATGGGAAACGGATTGTCAGGCTAAGTATTCGGTTTTCCCCGTTAAGGATTTAGGAGTCGATCAATCTTATGAGCTGATCTATGAATCCGGTTTTAAAGCCTTGAACGGCGGCATTTTGAAATCCGAAAAAGAAGGCGTCGCCGGTAAAGGAAAAACGTTGCCCGTTTTTCGTGTCGAATCGTTGCAGTGTTACGGTAAAAATTTTTCTCTGAATACGTACAGTGCTGATGAAACGCGTTTGAATGTGCCGGAATGTCAGTTTGATTTTCCCGTTAACATTGTTTTGTCCGATAAAACGGTTTTGGAAAACGTTTCCGAATTTGTAAAAGGGCAGCCTTCCGTATCCGTTAACGAACGGGCTTCCGTTTCAAAAATCATTTCCGTTTCCGCTCCTAAAGCCGGAGAAACGTACACGTTGAATATATCGGATTCGTTGACGGACGTTTGGGGGGCAAAGCTTGAAAAACCGTCGATCTTCTTTTTTAAAACGAGCGATCGCCGTCCGGATTTAAAATTGCCGTATTCCGCCGTTGTGTTGGAAAGCGGTGAAGAAACGCAATCTGTCGGATATGCGACGAATTTAAACAAGGCTGATGTTGATTTTAAGGGGGTTACGGCCCGTGAAGAAATCGCGGGAGTGCATAATATAACCGACATTTTGCCGTCCGTCAGGAACGTATCTTATCCGTTTGATTACGGCGTGCGCACGATGTTGGGCGGCCGTTCCGGATTTGTCGCCGGAAACTTTAAAACCGTACCCGCATTGGAAGGGCGTGATTTCTTCACGGCTTCGGTGTCGCCGAGGCAGGTGGGCGCTAAAATCGGTT
>JAZNBT010000101.1:0-3830 GCA_045587165.1 Alphaproteobacteria bacterium
CCTTGCCAAGGTTGGGGTCGAGGGTTCAAATCCCTTCGCCCGCTCCAATAAAAAAGCCGCCTGTAAAGGCGGGTTTTTTATTGGATATGGTCAGGGGTGTTTTTTTTCTTTTTTGGCTCTTAAGGCCAATTGACGAATCGCCGTTTCCAATTCTTCAAATGTATGGATGACATAATCGGGACAGGCTTTGTCAAAAGAGTGATCACCTTGATTTGATTCGAAAAAAACAGATTTCATACCCGCCAGATTTGCTCCGTAAACGTCTCGATACAAATCGTTTCCGATAAAAATAACTTCATCGGCGGACATGTTTATTTTTTTTAAAGCCTTTTTGAACAACCGATGATCCGGTTTACGGTATCCGTAATCGCCGGAAACAATCAGCGGATCAAAAAAATCCAGCAAGCCGACGGCGTTTAATTCCGCTGTCGCCCAAGCCGACTGTCCGTCGGAAACGGCTGCCAGACGATATTTCTTTTTAAGCCGTTTCAATGTTTCTTTTACGCCGGGATACAATTGCAGTTGAAACAATGAAGCTGCGCGGAATATTTCCGCGGCGGTTCGGGACAATAATTTTCTTTTTTTTCTTGGCAGCGTTTCCGTATAAGTCGACGCCGATTGTGTTATAATCTCGTCAAACAAAGCGACAATATCAAATTCGGGAAAATCCTCTTTGCTGTTGTGGCGCTGACATTTGTTTATTTTAAAATAAAGCTCTTTGATTTTGTTTGCGGATAAGGAAATTCCCTGATAAAGGAAAAAATGACTTAAAACACGGTAAATGTTGTCATCTCCTTCATTCGTTAAAATATCTGTCAATGTTCCGTTTATATCAAATAATAATCCGCGAATCATCAGAGCCCCTCTTTAAAACATTTTCCCGCTTCGAATATTAAACGGCGGCGATAATCGCGATTGATCCAAAAATTGCGGGCGATTCGCAACAGAGTTACCCCCATATAAAACGGTACGCGTCGCGTAACGGCATGAAAAGCCGTTTCCCGATCGGGAAAATGGGTGGCATATTCCCATAAAAAATGCCCGATAAAAGGCTCCGCCGCGAATTTATCGCCGCAGTTCATCAAGAAAAAATGTTTTAATTCGCCTGCGATTCTTCCGATATCGAAAATTCTGTCCGCATAGCTGCAACGTTCCAGATCAAATGTTTTTAACGCGCCGTTTCCCGAAAACAAAAAGTTTTCGGGTGTCGCATCGCCGTGAACCAAAACCTGACAGTCTTCCCACATTTCCGGCAGATCGTGCCAAGTCGAACAGAAATCCTTAAATTCTTCGGCTTCTTCGTTGTTTATCAAAGAGGAACATTGACGAATAACGCGTTTCATGTAATCGCAAACCGGTTCGAAATCGACATTTGTTTCAATTAAAGCCGTTCGATTATGCAGTTCGGCAAAAAAGTATGCCAACAATCCCAACCGATCAAACAGCAGACTATCGTTTTTTTCAAAAATCGCACGGGAAATAACGCTGCTTAACAGTTCGCCTTCACAGCATTCGACTGTTAACAGTTCCCCCAGATCGGAATTTTTTCCCAAAGGTTTTGCAACATACAACGGGTCATGATCGAAACCGAAATTGCGCAAGGTCGCTAACCGATCATATTCTTTTTCCAGATGTCGGGCGGCGGTCTCTCGGTTGTCTTCACGTTCGGAATAAAAGTATTTTCCGATTATTTTTGTTTGCGTGTTTCTTTCTTCGTATAAGTAGACGGCGTTGGAACCGTTTAAACCGTAAACGAGGTATACAGGCTGATCGCAATAGCCGGTCAGCTGAGGCTGAATATCGTATTTCAGATAATCATACAGCGGATCTTGATTTTGCAACAGTCCCAGATATTTTCTGCCCATAATTCAACCTAAAACAACATCAAAGCCAATACTTGTGCGGAAATGACGCGTAAAGCGATCGTTACGGGATAAACCGTTGCATATCCGATCGCTGCCGCATTCGTATTTGACATATTGGCGACGAAAGTCATTGAAGGCAAGCAGGTAATACAGCCAGATAAGGCACCGCAAAGTGTCAGGTAATTCATTTTTTTTGTTGATCGGACAAAAATTCCGACAATCAGTAACGGCAAAGTCGTAATCATAAGCCCCATCGCGACGAAATAAAGCCCTTCGGTGCTGCTGATTAATTTTACGAATCCGGGGCCCGAAGCCAGTCCGACAACGGCTAAAAAAAGCAACAGACCCAAAAATTTAAAAGCGTTTAAGACGTGCGCCGGCGTATAAAACACGATTCTCCCCAAAGATCCGCGGTAGGATAAAAGCATGGCTATGATTAAAGGGCCGCCGGACGTTCCCAATTTTAACGGAATTTCAATTCCGGGGATATGAAAAGGGATTAATCCTACCAATATACCTAAAATCATCCCTAGGAAATAAGGGATAAATCGCGTGTCGTTGGCGCGTTCCTGATCGTTGCCCAGATAACGGATTAAGATTTTTGTTTCTTCTTTTTTTCCGACAACGACGACCTGGTCGGCATAAGCCAGTTTCAAATCAGGCGTCGGGGATAAAGAAATACCGTTACGGATAACGCGGGAGATCACCCAGTGACGTTTCGAATCCCCCAATATGTTTTTCAGCGGTTTTCCGACACACAAAGGATTGGTCAGCAATAACTTTTGACTTTGGATTTGTTTGGCGCTTTCTTCCATTAAGTCCCTGTCCGGATCCGTTTTAAACAGGAACGAAATTTCCTGAAAAATTTTTCTTGGGCCGAAAATCAACAGAATATCGCCCATTTTCAATTTAATGTGTGCATGGGGGATGATATATTCGTCGCCGCGTTTCATACGTGAAATCGTCATGGTATAATGCATCATTTTTAAAAAATTGCCGATTTCCAATCCGTCAAAACTGGGGTTGTTGACCAAGACATTGAAACCTTGCATATGCGGGTCGTTGTCGATTCTTTCGGTTTCATAGGCCGCGACTTCATCAGTGATCTTGACACGGAAAAGTACCTTTAAAAAAACAAAAACAAGGATACTGCCGATAATCGCAAAAGGATAGGAAATCGCATAAGTAAAACCCGATTTTTCGATTAATTCCGCTTTTTCACCCAGTTCTGCCAAAATTTGCTGCCCTGTTCGCAATGCGGGGGTGCTTGTAACGGAACCGGCATATAAACCGATTATTTCGGGCAATGATATTTTTGAAAATTTAAAAATCAAAACAGCGCATAAAGTGCCTAAAGAAACAACGCTTAAGGAAATTAAATTCAGAATTAAGCCGTTTTTGCGCAAAGACGAAAAAATATTCGGCCCGACGGTTAATCCCATGGAATAAAGAAAGAGAATCAAGCCGAATTCTTTTAAAAAAGCCAGAACTTCAGGATTTAAAATGATAGCGTAACGTTCCAACAAATAACCTGACAATAATCCGGCGAACAGAACGCCGCCGACGCCCAATCCGATACCTTTGAACTTTAGACTGCCGATAAAAATACCGACACAGGAAGTGATGCTGATACATAAAATGGTTAGAACCGTCAAAGACATGGCCATACCCCAAAGAAAAAACAGAGCCTTTTTCAGGGTATGCTTTTTTTCTAAATAAAGAATAAATATTTATTTGAATTAAAAATCAGCTTTCTTTTTTAAACGGACGGGCAAGCAAAGACTGAATGACATCATCGACAGAAACGTGTCCATTCATGATTTTATTTAATCCTTCGCAAATAGGCATTTCGACATTGACTTCGGCGGCCCGTTCCAAAACGGCTGCAGCGGTAAACACTCCTTCCGCCACGGTTCGTTTTTCGGCCAGGATATCCGATATTTTGCGCCCTTTGCCTAATTCCAA
>JAZNBT010000102.1:0-2442 GCA_045587165.1 Alphaproteobacteria bacterium
CGTTGATGGTTGTTGCTGCGCTACCTGTTAACACCGCTTTTTCATAAACGTCGTCAGCATTTTCCGTCAAAGCAAACGTAGCGGTTGTCGTTGTCTTACCGTCTTCGGAAACTTCAAAAGAAGCTTCGGCAGCATTCGTAACGGTATCTCCGACAACAGCCGTATGACTGTCTGTAGATTCAAGAGCCGCATCAACCGTAAACGCCGTTTTCATACCGTCAATGTCTTCAATCGTATAGGTGATTTTTCCGTCCTCCGCTGTCGAAACGCCAACGATTTCAAACACGCTATTTGCTGCATACGTTTTCGTCATCGAATTGTCATCGGCTCCCGTTTTGATCTGGTATTCTTTACCGTCAACCTTAATGGATCCGACAACGGCAGCAGCATCACCTTCAGCCCCGATACCGGACAAAAGCGTATCGGAACGGACGTTTGTCGTACCTGTCAACTTTGTCGAATCGCCGACGCGGATCGTCATCGTATCGTCGGCTTCAGCGTTCGGCATGGCATCGCCGGCAACGATTTGAGAAGTCAACGCTTTCGTATCGAATTTGACGGAAGAAGCAACCTTCGCGGAAACGTTCGCCGTATCACGCGCGCTGTTCGCAATGGATTTCGCCTGTTCAACGAAGTCTTGCAGTGTCGTAATGCCTTCATCAGCAACTTCCAACGTTGAAATCGCCTGACCGATGCTGTCCAACAACGTGGACAAATCGCTGGCGCGGGAATTCAAAGACTGTGCGGTGAAGTAAGATGACGGATTGTCCATCGCGCTATTGACTTTATAACCGGTGGACAAACGATCCTGTGTTCTATCCAACAGAGTTTGAGTATTCTTCAAGCTCAACAGATTGGAACGCATTGATGATGTAAGAGCAATTTTATCAGACATAATAGTTCTCCTTTTCTAGGTTTTTACTGACCCGATTTGGGATTGACCCTCTCGGGCCGGTTTCTGGAAACGGCACTTCGGCCGTCTTGTAATCTCCATTGTGTAAAGGCTATCATAACTTTTTTATCAGTTCAATAGGCAATATTTTCCCATCAAAAAAACTAGGATTTCCGCCGATTTTAAATAATTTAAAATGGATTCGTTTTCTGAAACGGAATTCTTTTATGACATTTTTGTTATACTCCGAACGTCAAAAAAACGTCAAAAACATACAGGAGTTTTTTATGAAAAAATTATTGTTTACAAAAAAATCGATTTCTTTGTTGTCCGCTCCCGAAAAAGGATATGTCGAATACGCGGATACCGAAGAAAAAGCGTTGAAGCTGATAATCACGTCCAAAGGAGGAAAGGCGTTTTATTTCCGGCAAACAATCAAAAAACAAAATTATCGATTTAAAATCGCTGCGGCAAATGATGGTTTTTCCTTGCCCGATATACGGCGAAAAACAGCGGAAATACGCATCGATTTGGAACGAAAAAACAATCAAACGCCAGAAAACAGACGTTTAAAAGAACTGTGCGACAAATACATATCCGAATTCGCCATGCGTGAAAAGTTGACTTGGAAAGAAGACTTGAAAGATTTCCATGCCTTTTTAAAGCCTTGGTTTTCACGCAAAATTTGCGATATATCCAAAAACGACATCATGACTTTGCATCGAAAAATAACAGTACTGAACGGTCCGTGTCGCGCCAATCGAATGCTGGCAAAAATCAGCGCCTTGTTTTCAAAAGCGCGAGAATGGGAGTGGATATCGGAAAATCCGGCATCAAAAATCAAACGAAACAAAGAATTCCAACGCGACAGATTCTTGAACAGCGATGAATTGAAACGCTTTTTTCAATCCATGAACCAAGAACCGGACTCTTTGTTTAAAAGTATGATTTGGATGGCTTTGCTGACCGGAGTCAGGCGCGACAACATCCGGTGCATGAAATGGGAACAAATAGATTTTCATTCGCGTATATGGACTATTCCCAAAACAAAAAACGGACGGCCTTTGGCGGTATGTCTGCCCGATCAAGCCGTTAACATTTTAAAAAAAATACCGCGGCAGTCCGAATGGGTGTTTCCCAGCGATAAATCCGAAAGCGGTCACATCATGGATCACCGCAGAACCCTTAATCGCATTTTAAAACGTGCCGACATATCGGATTTGCATTTGCACGACTTAAGGCGGACTCTGGCCAGCTGGATGGCGATTAACGGAACAAGCCTGTACGTTATCGCCGATGTTTTGGGACATACATCAACACGATGCACACAGATTTACGCACGATTGAACAACAATGTCAGAAAGCAATGCCTGTGCAAGGCAGTTGATAAAATGCTTTCTTTTCGGATTTGAAACGTCAAAAAAAACGTCAAACCTTTTTTTTGAATAAATTAAAAAATCAATTCTGTTTGAAACAAAACGTTTTTTGTAAAAACACCCTTGTTATAAAGTCAATAGCGCGATGGACAATCCGTCATCTTACTTCACCGC
>JAZNBT010000103.1:0-23503 GCA_045587165.1 Alphaproteobacteria bacterium
GATCCGTTGATGTTGATGATACGCATATTAAAATCCTTTTTTTTATATATAAACCGTTTCGGTGAAAATAAAAACATACGTACGATTGTATCTTAAAAACAGTTGTTTTTTATTGTCGTTAACAAAGAAATATATTTCACTTTGCCGTATTTGAATACCAAAAGAGGAGCTTGTATTAAAGAAATCAAACGGCTGATCGGGAAATAAAAGAAAAAAGATATTTTTGCCCATTGTGAAAGTTGGCGACCCTAATTCGATGATAATAGAAAAAGTTACCAACGAACTGATAGCCTATTCAAAAGGGGAAAATGTACTGCCCCCCAATTGTCAAGCAGAAAAAGCGAGAGGATTTGAATTGATTTCGATCTGTGCAGGCGATTTATATTCCAAAGCCGAATGCAAGTAATTGTTGTTGTAGAAATCGATTCATTCAACGATCGCTTTTTGCAGCTGATCAAAAAAATCCTTTGGACAAATAATCCCCTCGTCTTAGACTCTCATTTTTTTCTACTTTTGAAAATGGGTGCAGTATACGACCTCTTTGCCGCCTGTTTCAAAAATATATGTGTCAAATGCAGGATAGGAAAAGGATATCAGACTTTTATATAATGAAGCCCAGTCTTCTTCGGATAGTTCGACGCTGCTTCGTAAAGATTTATCAAAAATATTTATTAACGTCGGCCAATCTTTAATTTGGGCTTTTCTGATAATATGATTGTCCATGTGTCGCTTCCTTTATTGCACGCATGATCGTTATTCGGAGATCATATTTACAATATCGTAGTGATTGTTTTTTTTAGCCAATGTCTTGGCAGTATCACTGTTATGATTAATCGCTTTGATATCTGCTTTGTTATCGATTAAAAGCTTAACAGTTTCTGAGTGTCCGTTTCTTGCGGCGAACATTAAAGCTGTCCAATTATATGCGTCTGTTATATTAATATCGGCACCATGTTTTAAAAGAAGTTCGATTATTTCTTTATTTCCGTTTTTTGCAGCGAATAACAACGGGGAATTTTTATAATTGTTTTTTACATTGCTGTCAGCCCCGTGATTTAAAAGAAGTTTTACCATTTCTATATGGTTCCCGGATGACGCATATATCAGTGCCGTATATCCGGATGTGGTTTTGATATTGGCGTCTGCTCCGTAATTCAGAAGGAGCTTTACTATTTCCGTATGGCCGTTTTCCGATGCAAATAACAGTGGCGTTACGCCCTGTAAGCTTTTTTCATCAGCGTTACAGCCGTGCTTTAAAAGAAGTTCCGCTATTTTTGTATAGCCGTGCTTTGCTACATATATTAATAGCGAATGATTAATAATATTTGCTCCGTGATTCAGAAGAAGACTTACTATTTCCGTATGGCCTGTTTTTATCGCGTGGGTTAAAGCGGTTTCTCCTGCAAACGTTTCTTTGTTTACGGCGGCTTTGTGGTTTAGAAGAAGTTCGGTTGTTTTTATATGTCCGTTTCTTGCGGCGAACATTAAAGGTGTATATCCGTCTGTCGCTTCTTTATTATAGCCGGTCCAATCTTGTTTATTATAAGTTACGCCATATTTTTGGGATAAATTTTCCATGTATTCGAGACTGACACCTTCTTCATAATTCCAATAGCTTTCGGTGTTAATATCCGCTCCATGATTTATAAGAAGTTCGGCTGTTTCTGTATGACCGTTTTTTACGGCATAGATTAAAGCCGTATGTCGCCCCATATACTTTTCGTTGGCATTGGCTCCATGCTTTAAAAGAAGTTCCGCTGTTTCTGTATGTCCGTATTCAGATGCGTACTTTAAAGCTGTAAAAGAAAATAAAGTGAGTATATTTACATCAGCTCCGTATTTCAGGAGAATGTTCACAGTTTCTTTATGGCCGCCCATGGCGGCGAACATTAAAGCCGTATATCCGAAACCGGTGTTTTTTTCATTAATCGTATCGCAATCTAAATGAACGGTTGTCGTATTTACATCGGCTCCGTTTTCTAAAAGAAATTCCACCTTTTTCGTATGCCCGTTTTTGGCGGCATTCAAAAGTTTTTTAGAGATATTTTTTTCTTCAATCATATTCTTATAAACCTTTGCTAATTCGTTTTGTCCTGCTTTGTTTAAATGAACGGCGTCCATATAAAAAAGATATAAATCAAGAGCTCGAAAGCTTGAATAAGCATCTAAATATTTAAAATGATTTTTTTGGCATAATTCGGACAGCTTTTGATTAAATCGTTCAATGTCGGTATTAAATCCCCATTTTTTTCCCTTTCTTTTGGGGATTATTTCTCCTTTAATTCAACTCTTCGGAGAAATAATCCCCTCGTCTTAGACTCTCATTTTTTTTCTACTTTTGAAAATGGGTGCAGTATACCGAATCGTTTTCAACTTGATAAATTAAAAGATCTTTTCTAAAGAAAGGACGGATTCGTTAATTAAAAGAAAAGTAACTCCACGACGCGGTGTTTTCCGTAACGTAAGTTTGACATAAGTTTGACACGACTAGGATTTCTGGAAAAGAGAAAGATAAAAAATGGTGAAAATCAATAGCTTAAAATGGCGACCCCAACGGGATTCGAACCCGTATTGTCGCCGTGAGAGGGCGATGTCCTAACCATTAAACGATGGGGTCGTCAAAGTATCCTTTTTGTATAAGTCTATCTGTTTTTATCGTCAACAGATTTTCGAAATATATCTTTTTTTCATTCGTTTTAGCCTTTTCGGCAGGCTTACAGGCATCGGATCCGCGTTTATAATCCATTATGTGTTTTCATTTTTATGGGAGGTTGTCATGTTTTCATGCCGATTGAAAACTTGTCCGGTATCTTTGTTGTCCCGATCTTTTTATGACAAAGGATTGGCGGAAGGATATATTTTCAACGGACACGGAATCGGATTTTCGCCGCTGTTTTTTTTGGCGGTTTTGTCCGCATTGGTTTATGCCGTCTATTCGGTTTTGTTTTTAAGCGCGTTTTCGCCGGAAATCATTACGGAAAAAGTCATGGATATGCCGACGATTGAAATTCGGGACGGAAAAATCGTTAAACCGGAAAACTTTTTTCAACGTTTTTCTTTGGGAAACGGCGTTCATCTGACTTTGGATACGACCGCGGATACGGAAATCATAAAAAATCCGTCTCCGAATGAAATTTATGTTTCAAAAGACGGCGTGCAATTCGTGAAAGGACAACGGGTCGAATTGATGCCGCTCAGCAAACTTTTGGGATCGGACAACGTAACGATTACGGCGCAAAATATAACGGATTTCGTTAATAACGTTTCAGATGAGCTTGTTTTTGCGTTGCCTTTGTTTGTTTTTTTGATTGCAGTACCGGTGTTGTTTTTTAAATATATCGTTTTGGTTTACATTTTGGCTTTGTTTTCATATATCGCAACATTGTTTTCAAGTGTTCGTCTGCCGTTTGAAAACAGAATGAGATTGGCCGCAGTTTCGGCGATACCGGTGTTTGTGTTCAATTTCTTTTTTGCGACACTGTTCGGGTTGTTTGATTTAGGAATGATAGCGGGTGTGATTATTACGTTGATTTACCTCTATTTCTATATCTCTCAAATGCCTGAAGAAAAGACTTCGGAAGAATAATTAAACGATTTTCCGATTGCTAAAAAGAAACATTTGCGTGTACACTTTTTTGTAATAAAAAATGTTGCAAAAAATCGAGGCGCAAATGTTTTCTTTTCTTTATCGTGTTTTTTACGACAGAACGCTATTCGGATCTTTTGTTAAAAACGGTAAAGGATACGGGTTAAAATCGTTGTTTGTTCTGACATTGTTTGCGTCTTTTTGCTTGTCTCTGAGGATTTTTTTTATTTTTTCTTCCGTATCGCCGCAACTGATTGCTCAAATCGCGAAGCATATGCCCGAAATCGTTATAGAAAAAGGAAAAATCATTTCTCCTAAAGATTATGAATATTCTTATGTCTTTGCCGATCAAAAAATTTTTTTCGTTTTCAATACGACTGAGGCTCCGTTAACTTTGAAGGATCTGCCGAAAAATGGAATTTATATTACTTCCGATGCGCTGATTTCCGTTAACGCAAATAAAATCAGACGTATTCCTTTTGTGCAGATGTTAAACGGAAAAGATTTGGTTTTAACTCAGGCGAATATGGAACGATGGGGGAATGAAACGGTTTCTTTGTTTCGTCTGATTACCCCGCCGTTGTTGTTTCTTTTCAGTATTCCCAGTGCGTTCAGTTTGTATTTTCTGGTCAGTGTTTTTTATGTCTTTGTTTCATATCTGATGACGTATATCACCGGTCAAAACCTGATATGGGAACAAAGAATGCGTTTGGCGGCATTATCTATTATGCCGACATATATATTGAATGCCATTAGTTTTTTGTTGGGATGTTCTTTTCAAGCCGGAAAAATCGGTGTTTTGATTACTTTAATCTATATGTTCTGTATTTTAAAAGACGATAAAAATGCCGTACCACGAGCCGTGCATTAAAACAATTCATCGACGAACAGATACAATGCTTCGGAAAAAGTCGGAAAACTGCAGCTGTCTGAAAAATCCATACGGTTGATGATATGATATTTTTGATCAATGCTGTCGTAAACGAACAATTCTTCCGCTGCACGACCCAACAATAATTTCCCCCGCATCGGAGCCGCTTGCTGAAATTCCAGATTGGCTTCAATCAAACCGGGCAAGGTGTACCCTAACGCTTCTCTATCGTTGGCGCGTGTGCCGTACAACTCGACTCCGTTCCAACTGAGACCGTCCGTTTGTTTTAATAACGCGATATAGTCTACGGGAACGGGCGGAAAACGATGTGAAGACAATAATGAACTGATAAAACGCAGGGAACGTTCATCGACAGGTTCGAAAAAAGTGCCGTTATCTTTTTTTAAGGTATTTAAAATTCTGGTCAGCATTTTTTATCGTCCCAAAGAAGATTTTTGCGCGATCATTTCAAATGTACTTTCCAGGAAGCCGGCATAAACGCTTCTGTCATGTCGACTTGTCCCGCCGGAAGAAAGTTCAATTTCACCGGGAAAGTAAACTTTACCTTTCGGTGAAGGCAAAAAGAGTTTGCGCGGTTTAAAGTTCGGTTGAGCCAATGTTTGCATATCGATGAATCTGTGAATTTCCGTATGGAAAGGATGCGTCTGAATCAATACCAGATTTGAAAAACTGTTCGTTCCACCGTAATCGAACGGGACGCGTATGTGAATATTGAAATTTTCCGGAGCTTTTCCTTTTTTGACTAATTTGATGGCGTCTTCCGTCATTCCGGCCGCTAATAATTCATTGATATGATGATACCCGACGTATTTTAAAAAATCGCGTCTTGTTCTTTTAAATGCTTTACGTAATTCCTGCAACCAGGCTGCGTCCAAAGGAACGAATTCGACTTCGATCAAATCCATATTGAGCAGGCCGGTCTGCTGGAACTGCCATTCCCATAAAGATTTGTCTTCTTGTTGAGGATCTGCTGTTACCGGCATTTGCGTCACTGATGCCGGTTGAGCGGTATAAGGTTGCCCGTAAGGTTGAGGAGCCGGAGGCGCATAAGGCTGCGGGTAAGGCTGCGAGGGTTGCGGCATATACGGCTGCGGTTGTTGCGGATAGGGCATATACGGCTGCGGCTGAGCAGAATACGGAGGTTGCTGCGGCTGCGGCATATACGGTTGCGGGACGTATCCTCCCGGAGTCTGAGGCGGCATCATCGGACGATGAGGGAACGGATTGGATAAAGGACGTTGTTGCGGATAAGTAGGCGGTACGGCGGAATACGGTGACTGAGGCGCCGAAATATCCAACGGATCCGGATATGCCGAAGCCGGCGCTGTCGGCGGTAAAGTTCTGTAGGCACGAGCGTCTCTATAAATAGGCACAGGACGAACCTCACGGCGTACAGGTGTTACGCCTTGATTTTGAGCTTCTTCCGCGGCTTCTCCCCGTGAACGTACGGGCGGCGGTGTCTTTGTTCCCGACCAATCCCACATGATTTTCTCGTTTCCTTATCCCGTTAAAAAGGTCTAGAACTTTTCGTCAATAAAGTCATCGTAATTTTCGTTATCGTATTCTCCTTCTTCCTCTTCATCGTAATCATCGTCTTCGTCGTAATCGTCATAGTCTTCGTCCGCATCCAAATCATCAATGCCGTATTCCTGATATTCCTTGATCAGTTCATCGGTATTATCTTCTTCTTCTTCTTCCGCTATGTCGATTAATCCCTGCAAAGCACTGACGTCCGTGTCCTCACGTTGAGCGACGACCCAATACGGCACGAACGGTGAAGGCGGAATATTACATTTTCTGGTCATTTCCTTATCTAAAAACCAACGAGGTGCGTCAGCCATGATCGGTCGGTTCATGAAACCTTGCATTAAAACGATTTGTTGCGTAGACGGCAAAGATAACATTTGAGACGCTCCGATAACCGCTGTCCCTTGTAAAGAACGCGAAACGTTGGCAGAGAAAGGTGTCGCTTGTTTCGACCAACCTTCCGTTCTGGATTTTGAAGCGACTTCCACCGTTTTGGTACCGATCATTTTTTCGAAACGTTGTGCTGTTTGTTCGTTGTTTTGCGACAAAATAATTTTAGCCGCCGTTGTGGAAATGATTGTTTCCAAATCGTCTTTTCCGTATTGACCGGAAATTTGCCCTAAATCTTGTCCGATCAGCAAATACGACACCTTTTGACCACGACCGACCGCCGGTCCGTCTTTTACGGCGCCGAGTTTCGGCATTTGCGGAAATTCGTCGAGCACGAACAATGTCGGGAACGGCCCTGTCATGGACCCGTCACCTTGTTTGAAATTCGGCGGATTTGCGATCAGGAAGTTACTCATCAATTCAACAAAGGTGCCCGTAATAATATTTAAAGCACGGGCATCAACCTGGTTAACGGATAAATAAATGGCAATGGATTTCATTTCCCCCGTAATCGGGTCTTTCATGCCGCGCAGGTCTTTAAAAATAAAGTCGCTCATTTTTGTTCTGGAACGAACGGCGGAGTTTTTGAAAATACCGATACCGGTCAATGCCGTTGATAAAATAGAACCGCGTTCCTTATCCGGCGTTCCCGACAACTGGTTTAATTCAACGACGGCACGGTGGGCATAACCGTATCGTTTGCACTCCGCAACGGCCTGATCCAACATATCGCGCATCGGATCGGCCAAAGCGGCCATTTGATCGCCTTCTTCCGTTTTACGTTTGATTTCCGCCGCCATTTGCATCTGCGCTTCGGTCAGCCAGTCCAAAATCATGGCAATGCACGGCTCGGCGCCGACCCATGATTCCGGCAACATTTCCCATGTTCCGATCGGAACGTAGTTGCTTAAATCCAACGTGCCGTTACGCAAATTATCCAAAGCTTCAGCCGCATCGGCATCCGTCATGTCCATGTAATATCCTTCAAGGACTTCGCGGTCTTTGTCGTCCAATTTTCCTTCGTACAGTTTCCCGATGAAGTAGTCGTTGGCTCTGGCGCGTTCACATTTGCCGACGACGAAATGAATAAAACCGGTTAAGGCGTTTCGACCTGTTTTTGCCCAGTGGGGGTCCGCCCCGCCTTTCGGTTCTTCAACCAAAACGTTAACCATTGAGTCTACATACATGTCACGAGCCGGACCGAACGGCGGCAGGCATGTTCCGGACAACATGTTCCAACTGGGATAATAAATGCCTTTTTCCGGTTCGTCTTCAGCGCCCCAGTTGATAACGAAAACAGGGCCGATCGTTTGTCTGTAACCGCTTGTTTTATAACACAATTCCGGTTTCGGGTCGTTTACGATGATGCTGATGTCGTTTGATTCAAAAATTGTCGGCATAACGACCCCGACGGTTTTACCGGTTCCGGGAGGCGCCAACACCAATACGGACAATGTTTCCGGTAAACGAAGCAATCTGCCTTGCCAACGACCTAGAACAACGATAAATCCGCGGAACAGCCCCATCTTTTCAATATCTTTTTTCGTTGCGATGCGTCCTGAACCGTGAATTGTTGATAACCAACCGTGCGGGTTCATAACCAATCCGGTTGTTAAAATAATGAAAAACGAGAAAAACGGAATAACCGGCAGCCAAAAATAAAAAGGCAAATCACTGCTTGCTTTGAAAGCTTTCATCGCCCATTTCCAATAGATATCAAACAACCTCATTGGATCCATGACGACTCTTTTTATAAATTTCCAAATTAAAAGCATGTTGTCTTGACTGATTCCACGGGGGATCAGGTTTGTCATGGCAAAAGAAATAATTGCAAGCAGATATGACACCAAAAGGGCGATAACAACCGTGACGATCACCCATTGTATTGCGGCTTCTCTTTCTGCCCATTCCTCTCCTTTTCTGGCCATTTAGGGGGGGGTCTCCTTAAAACATTATAAAAGTTTCTTTAAGTATAAGGGATATAGGAATAAAAATCCATATTCTCTCATCACTTTTTCATGAGAATGTCACAGAAAAGTAAAAAAAAGATAAGTAAATCAGTTTAATGCGCCGGATACGCTGTGGTACAATCTGTCATCCGGAGATGAAACGGCCGAAACAGCATTCGGCAAAGCGGTGATTTCATCAGGGCCGCCGTCTTCATATCGGCAAACGGTCACATTTAATCCGTTCCAGACTTCAAACATATCTTCTGCATTGATAATGGTTCCCTGACGAATAACAACCATCGTTTTGATTGTTATGCCGGCGGCTTCACCGCTAAGCGAGGAAGCTAAAGCGTCACGTGCATTTAAAATGACGCGAACCGGAGAAATGCGGTGGTTGCTTTCGGAAAACCATAACGGTTCTTCATCATTAAATCTTTCTTCATCAGCCAACCAGTCGCCGCTTTCCGAATCGATCAGGCATAGCAAAATATGGTTGGCGGCAACGGCGACAAAGTCAATTTTCTTCCCTGCTATTTTTGCATCAGAGATTAATCTGTAACCGGCGGAACGTAAAACATCCATAATGGAGTTGCCCGAAGTCTGAACATTGTTGGCCGGAGCGCGCGACGTCCCGGAATCGACGGAAGGTTGATATCTTTCCGTGGTCGGAGCGGTTGTCGTTGGCGGAGCTTGATGCTCGATTTCTTTTTCCGGAGCTTTTTCCGGTTGTTTGATGCGTCCGCTTCCGGCTCTGACTGCAGGGGGGCGGGTTTGTTTGTACGATTTCTTTTTGGTGATCTTCGGTTTGGCTGCGTTTTTTTCTTTCTTGCGTTCCTTTATTTTGCTGGAAATGAATCTGATCGGGAACAACAAAATGATTTTAAACCATTTGATCCAAGGAACGGCGCACAATACAGCCCAACCCGTAAACCAGACGGGCAACATGGCAAACAAAGTTATAACAAACATCCATTCTTTTACGGATTGAATAACCCAACCGTTTTGCCATTCATTCCAAATATAAATCCAGTGGACTTTGGACATGGGATTGAAACCCCACATGGTAAGCATAAACCGCTGGAACCAAAAGAAATATCCGATCGTCCAGACAAACAGAATGAAAAAAGCGCGAGAAACGGTAAAGATTATTTTCACCGGCAGAATCTCCTAAACAATCTACCCGTCATTGTCCAATTCCATTAAGTCAAGAATAGCCACGGCAATAGAATCATTCAGCGTTTGTGTAGATGTCGGCTGAGATTTTATATAGTTGGTTAAAGCCTGCGTGTCCGGTAAGGATGTCGTTTGACACGACCCCATGCGCAAAACGGAAATGTCCCAATCTTCCAAATGTTTTAACAACTGATCGGGGTTGGTCACGTTACCGTGATCTAAAATCATACAGCAGTTGATGTCCATATTGGTATATTGCGGCATTTTTTCCGCGAAATATTTTTGCAACGTTGCTTTTGCTTCCAGTATCGGGCGCAACGGAGAAGGAATCGGCGCTTTTTCCGTTTTCCATACAGGTGGCTCCGCCGTTTCGTCTACTTCCCATGAAGAACCGGTCTCAGGACCTTCACATAATAAAAACAAGCCTTCTTGCGTAATGGCAAATATATTGACAGGGAATGTTTTGATTTTCATCCGACGTAGAATGAAAATTTCTTTCTCTTCCAAGGACTTAGCCAGTTTTTCCCATAAATCGAATCGAGCGACGGCTTCATCTTCTTTTGAGGCTTTGGTCGTGCGAACGGGGGGGGCGGATGTTCCCTCTTCGGTCTCTTGTTTTGTAATCGCATGCTGAACGCCCGTCTTCTTGCCGCGCAGATGATCAATCTGCTGTAATTTTTGCGAGGAGATTTTGATAACTTTTTCCTGTTCTTTTTTCTTTGCGGCTATTTCCTGTTTGTCGGCCGGTCCGAGAGCCGCCGCCAAAGACTGAGCCTGAAGACGCTTTTGTTTCTTTTTTTCAAGATAAGTTAACGGCCACCGAAGAATTTTTAACCACGGGAAAACGTAAACGGAAAACCATGCTGTCAAAAAACCCGGAATTAACAATAAAACCGCGATAAAAAACATGACTTCTTTAGGTTTTCGAATAACCCAGCCGCCGCGCCATTTATTCCAGATATGCACCCAATGCCGTTCGGATGTCAGATCAAAGTTCCAGAAAAACAGAAAAATTCCGCGAGCGACAATATAAAAAAGAACGGCACTGACAACCGCAGAAAAAAGAAGGCGGATAATATGTATTTTCCCTTTTTTCATATAGCAATCCTAATAAATTGAACAATAATGAATATAGAATATAAAACTATTCGGGTAAATGTCAAAAAGAAAGGGAGCTTCCGCTCCCTTTCTGTAGGGAAGATTATCTTCCTTGTTTTTGAGCTTTGCGTGCCGCCGCAACGTTTCTGCCTTGTTGTTGCGTCGTTTTTGTCTTTTGATTGAACATGTTTTTCATTTGCGATTTTAGCTTAAGAAGAGGCTTGCTTTCATTCGTTTTTTGTTTCAATTTTTTCATGTTGCGCTGATGCGCTTTTTTCAAATCGCCTATTGCTTTGTTCGTTTGCGTCTTGGCCGCGGCTCCGGCCATTTTCAAACCGATTTTTGCGCGTTGCGCGGCTTTTGCTGCCTTTGTTTTCTTCTTGAAGGAGCCTTCAACAATCTTGTTGTTGACGCCTGTTTCTTTTTGCATTGCGGCCAAAGCTCTTCTGTCTCCGATTAATTCGGCCCTTGCCGCTTTTCCTTCTTTCGATTTTGCATAACTTGGATCCGCCGCGACTTTTTGACGATAATCCGCTTCACGCTGCAGGGATTCGACCGTCATTTGATCAAACGCCTTTTGGTTTTTGCCTTTGGCTGTGTTGTCGTAAGTGCGGTTGGCTAAATTTTTCTTGGCCTTATCTGCTGTTTCCCGAGCGTTCTTCGCCTTGGTTTCGTTTCTTTCCTTGGCGGTTGTTTTATCTTTGTTTTTCCCTTTTTTCTTATCTTTTTTGGATTCTTCCAATCCCAGCTGTTTCTTTTCGTCCCGACGATCAAAAGCCTTATCGACTTTGTTCAGCATTTTGTCCGCATAATAACCGACAAATTCCAAATTGCCGATAAACCAATCCTGCAGTCTGCCGCTGAGCATGCCGACCAACCAATCGGAAATATTACTTTCGTTTCCTAAATCTATAAACTTATAGTGGGGAGGTTTTTCTTCTTCTTCTTCTTTATGTTCTTTTGCTTTGAAATTTCCGACAACGTTTTCCTGGAGCTCAAACTTGCCGTCGGCTCCGTCTTTTTCCGGATTATTTTCTTGGTTTTCGGCCGGTGCCGCTTCAGATCTTTCTTCTGCCATCGGAATTCTCCTTCAGAGTGCGAATATTAAACCACTTAAATTAAGTATACGAAAAGAAGGTTTTTTTGTCCAGAGTGTCATTAAAAGTTCACAAAGGGTTTTTCGTTATACTTTCAAGTTTTTAAGGAAAGATGCCAATTGTTTGTTGACGGCTTTTGCGTCATTGGGGGACGGCTTGACTAGACCGAAAAGTTTTTTTGGCAAACGTTCCAATTGGATCGGCGAAAAAAACAGCGGGTTTGTAATCAATGTTTCGTAAGCCTTGTCCGGATCTTTTTTGGCTAATGTGAAATAATTATTGACCAGTTTGCGTGCGTCGACCGGAAAACGTTTACGTTCGATTGCGTCAATGAAACTTTGTTTCAATTCGCGTTCGTTTTCTTCCATTTCTTTAATGTCGGCGACGATTTGATCGGATTCGTTTTTGATGTCAAGCATGTCCATCTTTTCCTGAAGGATATGCATGTCCACCAGAATGGTTAAATAGGCGATCAGAATCTGTTGTGCTGCGGATAATGTCTCCTGATCTTTGATGCGCCGCATTTCCGATTGTATGATTTGTTCCAGCGGCGCTTTGTTGGCCATGATTCTTTCCATGCCGGAAATGAACGGAGCCATTTCGATGAAGTCGTCCAATATTGCGGTAAACAAATCGTCGTCGACTTCCTCTTGCATTTGGGCGGCCTGCAGGGTGTCTTCGGGCAATTCCACCATCATCGGAGGATAGGCGTAGCCTTCTTCTCTGGCGACTTGTTGGGAATAAAGGCGGGCATAAATATATAAAAGGAACAACTTGTCGGTGACTTTTTCCTTGCGTTCGACTTCTTCCAAAATATTGTCCGGCAATTCATAATGCAGGGCTTTGACCTCGACGCCGTTAATGATGCGTCCGGCAAAAGACTGTCTTTTGGATGACGGATTGATTGACGAACCGGAAGAGATCGGCTTTGGCTGCTGAGCGGGGGGCGGTACCGCGGCTTGTGCCGTTTGGGCGGCCAGAGGCATAGGCGGTTGAACAGGGCGTTTTACGGGTACTTTGACCACGGCCGGCTGCGGTGCGGCGGGAGCCGCCTGTGCCGGAGCCGAAACAGGACGTTTGACAAGAACCTTTACCCGTTTGACAAGAACTTTTTTTACGACGGTTTGAGGTGCTTTCGATTGTTGTGAATCCATGGCGTCTTCTTTATTGTTGGTTCGTCTAAAAACTCGAATCAGTTTAAAAAAATAATACGTTGAAGTCAAAAGTCTTCTGTGTCAATAGTATAAAAAAAATCGGCGAAATATAATGGTTTTTAGATGGAAAGCCAAAAAATCAAAAAAATGTCATATTTCTGTTTATAATTTTGTATTATTCTGAAGAGAATAGGATTCCGGCAGGTGTGCCGCATCGGCTTTTTTTATCTGCTGCAAAGAACAAAGTTCTGTCTGAAAGGATGTTCGACATGGGAAAATATAAGCATAATAAAATTGTCTTTTTGCTGCATATGCTTTTGATCGCATCTTTTCTGGCTGTGACGCCGATAACCTCCGCTTATGCCGAATGGGAAACGCTTCCTTATACAGAGGATTATGATGAAGAGTGTGATTCTATGGCGGAATATGTTGGGGAGGCTACCGAGAGCAAGTGGTGGGAAAAGCCGTTGGATACTGTTTTGTCCGCATCCGTTTCAGTCGGGAATACGGTTTTTGATTCCGTAAAGGGCGGTGCTGAAAAGCTGATGTTTGTCGGTATAGGGCTTTGGTTGGCGCTGTTTACGATGAAAGTCGTCGGCAGTATGACGGAATCGAATCCGATGGAAAACATGACCAAAATCGGCGGTATGATGCTCAAGGTCGGGTTCGCTTCGGCTTTTTTGCATCACAAGGATTGGTTTTTTGATACTTTTCTCGCGACGGTGGTGCAGGCCGGCGCGGCTTTCGTTAATACTTCGGCGGTCGGCGTCGGCGGCGATTCGCCGATGGAAAATATGGGCGGTGGTTTGGATGCTGTCAAAACCGCTTTGATGGCGTTGGCGGAGTCTATCCATGATTCTATCGGGGAAGTGATCGGAAAATCCAATTTCCTCAATTGTGCGTCAACTATTCATAAATGGACATTGCCGATCTTGGGTGAAATCGGAACGTTTCAGGATCCCAAGGTTTGGATGTCGTCTTGCGTTATCAATTTCGGGGCGAAACTCTTTATGATCGCGTTCCCCTTCTTCTTGATTGACGCTGCATTCCGTTTGGGGGTTGTCGCTGCGCTGTGCCCTTTGTTTATCATTTCGTGGGTGTTTCCTGCGACAAAGGGGTTTGCCGGCAAAGGATGGAACGCTTTGTTGAATATCGCGTTCACCTTTATGATGATCAAAATTTCCGCGTTAATCGCCGTTAAGCTGTTGACCAGCGGATCCGGTTTGGATGAAATGACGGATAGTCCCGATAGCTTAAAAAGAATGGTGTGCGTCTATCGGTGGGCGAATTTGGGCGAAGATGACGTATGCGAAGGATTGGATATACCGGATACCAATTCGATGTTTATGTATATCGTTTGTATTGTGTACGGTTTGATGTTGATGAAAAACGGCGGTGAGTTGGCAGCTTTTTTCTCCGACGCCCAGTTTTCTAATGACACGGCGTTTCAAGCCGCTAAAGGGGCTGCCAATATTACTCAAAGAGCGGTTAAAGACGGGGTTGCCGCCGGCGGTTATTTAAAAGATCGCGTTCAGACGCATCAAGATCGCAAAGCGGCGCGTATATATGAAAAAGATCAAAGGGCACGTGAAGCGGCTAAGAACGGCGGGCCGGCGTATAATCCGTCAAAGAGCGATCAGAAACAGCTTGATTGGGCCAAAAAACGTTTAACGTCACAGCGTGTCGGCGCTTTGAACAAAGATGGGACGGAAAACGGGGTCGCCATGTCCAGATTGTTGGAAAACGGTAAGGCCAGAACGGCGATGCGTATTGCAGATAAGCTTTTGGGCGGAAACGGTGAAAGATTTGAAAATCTTGGCGCTACATATTCCGAACGCAGTCAGGGAGAATTGCAGTCCTTGAAGTCCGTCGGGCGGAATTCGCATAAGTCGACGGCTGCGCAGGCTACGGCAAATACGGCCGAACAAAATATGAAACAGCGCCAATATGAGAATACGTCTCAAGGCCAGAATCAAAAGATGTACGATCAGATGATGGTGGATAATTTGAAGAAAACGGCCGATTACAAGAAAAGATGTGCATCGAATCCGTCGTTTGCGAGCTCAAAAGAAGGGCAAAAGATCCAAAATGATTTGATTTCCGAAAAGAAAACTTTAAACAACATCAAAGCTGAATACGGCTGTGATGACAAGATTTTGGATTCCAATCCTAATAAAAAAGAGCCGTCCGCTCAGGCTATGGCAAGTACGGCCGAGCAAAATATGAAACAGCGTCAGTATGAAAATACGCCGCAGGGTCAGAATCAGAAGATGTACGATCAGATGATGGTGGATAATTTGAAGAAAACGGCTGATTTCAAAACAAAATGTGCGGCGAATCCCTCTTTCTATAAAACGGAAGAAGGTATGAAAATGGAAAAAGATCTGAATTCCGAAAAGAAAACCTTGAGCAACATTAAAGCCGAGTACGGCTGCGATGATAAGATATTGGAGACACCGAAAAAAGAACCGTCGGTCAATTTCGAAAATATGTCTTCGTTTAAATAGGAAGGGGCAATCGTTTTAAATGACGGGATTTCAGCCTGATTGGCAGTTGTAAAAGAAATCCTTTCGGAAAACGGCAATGTTAGTTAGGAACAGGCAAATGCTAAAACAAGGAATGACAGCTCTGAAAAAAGCTCATATCGCACGAATATTGTGCATGCTGTTTTTTGTTGTTTGCCTGATTTCCTTGTCCGGATGCACCGCGTTTGAAATCAACTCTCAGGGGAATGAAGCTGTTAATGCTGAAAAGCAAACGATGAGCTGTTGGACGTGTTCGTATTTTGAATTGGCGTTTAGAGTCGCTGATTCCATGTCGACATCAATGGTCGCATCCATTGCAAAAAGCGCTCTTTCTTTATTGGCTGTCGGTTACGGATTGTGGTTGGCCATATATATATTAAAGTATGTTTCCGCTATGCATGAACCTGATGTCGGAGCTTTTTGGAAAGGGTTGGCCGTTCAAACGTTTTTTGTCGTACTCGGAACGGGCATGTTGGGGGATTTGACTTCCGGCAGTTCTTCGTCGGTTATAAAAATGATCATTGATCCTATTTTTACCGGTTTTGTTGATGCCGGATTGATGATTATCAATGCTTCTGGATTAAGTTTTTCATGTCCGTCGCAAGGCTCCCCCAATGCGGGCATGGTTTGTTTAATCACTGCGTTGCAGGGGAAACTGAATACGATGGTCGGCATTTCATATATGTCGGTGTTGTTGGGGCCGACGGTGTTCATTGTATTGATAGGTATCGGTATTTATTGCGTTTCAATTTACATGATGCTTTATTTCCCCGTTTTGTTGTTGGATTGTGTTTTCCGATATTGTTTTTTGATCGCGCTGACGCCTTTGATGGTTGTAGGGTATTGTTTCAAATCGACGCGTAGTTTTGCGAACAAAGGCGGTACCATGCTTGTCGAAATCGGGTTGGCAATTGTCGGAATGTGTGTCTTCACCGCCGTTACGGTCGAAGTCGTTCATAAATATATTGACACATTTTTGCCGTTTGCAAAAAATCCTTTGTTCCTTTTGGACGATCCGGCTGCCTTTGAAAGAGTCATATACGGTCCGGGCATGACGGGATTGATCTTTGTTATTATATTCCTGATTTATTTTGCCGATGTCATCTTGGATCTGATGAAACTGTTTTCTGGCGGAGTCGGCGGTTTGGGCAAAACAGCGGCAGCTACATACAACGGCGTCAAGGGCATAGGTCAGATGGCGGGAAAAGTGGCTAAATTCGGCGTCAATCGCGCTATGAGAAAGGCGGATATGGCGGCTAAAAATAAAAAAGAAGCTTTGGATGCAAAAGTCAAAAAAGATGGATATGACAAGCTGTCTGATAAAGAGAAGAAACAGTTGGATGCGGCAAACGAGCATTTGATGGATCGCGGTTATTTGGCCAGAGATAAAGACGGTCATATGTCGCAAGGTCCCGGTGCAAATTTACATGCGACACAGGCGTATGATAATTTGGGCAAAGGCGGGTTAAGGAACTTTGCCGCGGGGGTCGCTTCCGATTGGAACGGTTCCATGATGAATGACGAATCCCGTCATGATCATTCGCAAAACAAAGTGTCGGACAATTATAAAGGGGAAGTGGATTAAAGGACGGTAAATCGTGTCTAAGTGGAAACAATATCTTGTTTTTGGGGGGGTATTATTTCTTTTTCAAAGCGACTTTGTAAAAAGGATTTTTCAATCAGCGTCTTTTTTACATACGGTATTGGGGGCAATAGGGTTTTTGCTGATTACGGCGGTGGTTGTATCTGTTTGCATCGAAAAACGAAAAAAGAAACAGAAAGAAAATGGCGATGATATGTCGTCATGGTGATAAAGAAAGGTTTTGGCATATGACGAAACATTTTACGTTGAAACGATTGTTGATCGGGCTGCTGTTGTTTTGCAGCGTTTTTGCGTATGCCTCTTTCAACAAAGCGTCCGCCGGCGGTATGGACGACATGCTGATGGAAACCTTTTGCGATTCGTGGCAGGAAAACATGAGGGATTATTCCGGTCAGGACAATTGTTGGAGCTGTCAGATATTCATGCTTTTTTTCGATGCTGCAAATGCGACGGCGGCAAAGATTAACAACGCCCTGTCCGGACCGGTGGGAAAGGTTATCATTATCGGTGTCGCCTTGTTTGTCGTTTTCAACGCTTTAGTCTTTTTCAGCAGCGTCAATGACGCGCCGAATATAATGGAGTTTTTAACAAAAGTCGGCGGTATAATCCTGAAAGCGGGATTCGCGTATTGTTTCCTGAAAGGAGGGGCAAAGCTGGCTTTTGATTATATTGTCAATCCTGTTTTGGCTTCAGCTGCGAATTTGGCGACGCAAATCCTTGATTCAATGGATACAAACAGTGTCCCCTGCTCCATGTCGGGAGATACAAACGGTTCTGTAGGGGCGCCGATAGGGGAGGGAGTGCGCAGTTCTTTAGAGTGTATGATTAAAAAAATCGCATCAGGAATGGCGCGCAGTCAATCAATCGCTCAGGGGTTGAGGTGCGGAGCTTTCTTTTGGTGGAGACTTGGTGGTTGGCCTTTGCCGTTTGAATTCTACATTCCCAATCCTTTGATGTGGTTGGTCGGCATGATTTTGGGATGTTTGTTCTGGTTGATTTCCTGTCTGTTTCCGATCGCCATGTTGGACGTTATTTTCCGTATCGGGTTGACAGTCGGTATGTTGCCGTTGTTCATCGCCGCTTGGATTTTTCCGATTACGCAGAAATATGCCAAAACGGCTTGGGATATTTTCTTGCATTCCTGTTTGGTTTTCGCAATTACGGGGGTTATGGTCTGTATGGTTGTCGCGATGGTCGAAAACGCCTGGGTTGCCGGAGACAGTTCGCTTTTGCAGGATTTCCAAAGAAAAATGGAAGCAAGTTCCTATGTTGATGCATGGGATGAGGCGTTGTTCGCCGGCGGGATCGGTTCCGGTTTGGCCAATATCTTTATCGTGATGTCGGTCGGCGTTTGGGGCTTGTATACGGCTCCTTTGGCTGATAAGGTGTCGGGGAAGTTCATTGGAGCAGCCGATTTTCCGGAAAGTTGCGGTATTCGTGCCATTCGCGGAACGATAAACTTCATTATGGACGTGATCATGTTTATCATTACGATTATATCGTGGGGCGCAACGGCAAGTTTGTATGTATTGAAGACGATGAAACATGTGGCTGACGGTCTGAAAAAGATTGAAGATCTTAAAAAGATGATAGACAAGGTCAGAAAATTTCGTGAAAAAATGCAAAAAATACAAAGAGTCGCTAATAAGGTTAGATCCGGTGCGCAAGTGGCTTCTAATGTTGCTACCGGAAACAAAGGGTAACAATAAAAAACTCCGTTTGAAACGGAGTTTTTTTATACACTTTTTGTGTGGCGGGTGTTGTAATTTTTTTTTAAAACAGCTATAAAAAAGAATGATTGGGCTTTTCGGCCTTTGATTGCCAGATAAGGGATATTGTGAATGGAAGAGATTATCTTTCCGAATCAGATTCGTATGTATCGTCGTGTACGCGGCCGTTCAATGCAGGAACTGGCTGATTTTTTAGGTGTCAGTCTTTCCGCGGTCAGCAAAATTGAAAAAGGTTACAGACGCATAGATCAGGAACAACTGGTTCGTATTGCGGAGTTTTTGGATTGCCCGTTACAGGAAATTTTTGTAAATGAGGCCAGTTCCCAACCGGATGTCGTTCAGGCTTGGCGGCGGGAACAGGAACGTCGTAACCGTGTTAATGAACGCGGCGGTTTAAAAATGTTAGGCGCCGGTCTGCGTTATATTCGCGGTCAGAAAAATTTGACATTGGCGGATGTTGCGGACGGTTCCGAATTAACATTGTCTGTTTATCATCGTATTGAAATGGGGCAACGTGAGGTTTCCGAAGATGAAATTTCCAGAATCGCCCGTGCGTTGGGATATACAAACGACGAGCTGCAAAAACAAATTTACGATTTGGACAAAGCCGGAGCTTTGGAAGAATTTATTCAAAGAAATGATGCCCGTTATCGTACGATTTCCGGTGTAAAGACCGGATATCCCGAATTGCCGGTGTCAAAAGTCGCCGGAGTCAGACAGGAACGTTCGGATGTTGTTTTGCAGGTTTACGGTCAGGCCGGTGAAAACGGTACGGTTATTATTGATCGTCAGGCTTCTTTGGGAACGGTAACGTGTTTGGCCGGGGCTGTTAATCCGATGTCGGCGTATGCTGTTTCTTTATGCACGCGTCGTTTGGGGAATTTATTGCCGGCGCGTTCGGTATTGATTGTCGATCCGACGAAAATGGTCGGATTGGGCGATATCGCCGTGATGTATATTAATGAAACTGAAGCCCGCTTGATCAGTGTCAGGGAAGATATTGACGGTAAATTATTCGGCGTTTTATGGAATCCGGAAGAAAAAATTGAAATTCCGGAAGACAAGGCTTCCGCATTACATAGGGTCGTTCAAATTCAATTGCCGTAAAAAAGAACGGAAAATAAAAAAACGCCGCGGATTAAATATATGTTAATCTGCGGCGTCGTAGTATTATGCTGAATATCCCCGAAATATGGGGATATATAGCTATGCCTGTTTGGAGAAAAAATGAGCCCGCCGAAAAAGGATACAAAAAAATGGAAGCCGAAGTTTCCCGGCGCGGCGTCGGACGGGGAAGAAGATCCGTATGTAACGGCTCAGCGATTTGTTAATGTTTACAGGCAATTGCATGTTTTACGCGAAGATCTGGTGTCGCGTTATAATGACATGTTGTTGGAAATAACTTCGGATGCGCGTTCGACATTGACGGATATTCCGGGCGGTCGGGATGTGCGCGAGTATCTGGTTTATTTGGAACAGCAAAAATACGGGGACGATTACGTTTCCGAAGATGATGACGAAGTTTTCGTTTCTCAAGAAGAAAAAGCAAAAGCGAAAGCTATCGCCGACGCTTTATCTTCCGCGCAAGAAAAAATGAACCAAAATCAAATGGCCGTTATGGCTCAGGCGCAGGAAGAAGCCCGACACAATATGGAAATGTTGGCCAAAACTTTGTCAGAAGCCAAACAGGATCCGTCTCGTCATGCCGAGGCTGCCGAGTTGGCACAGGCTCTGCAAAAAGCAAAGGAAGAATCTGCTCAATTTGATATGGTTCCGTCATCTTCGGAAAGCGAAAATGTTTCTGAAAGATTGCGAATGCAGTATGCGCAGGCTCAGCATGCGGGTAATGTAATTCAAGGAGGATTGGAACAATTATCGGAAACAGGCGCTAAAGGGTTGGATGCGTTGGTTTCCGCTTTGACGGAAGCTCAGGTTAAATCAGCTGAGCTGCAGGCGAAAGCCCAGTCGGAGACAATGGCTAAAATCTTTTCGCAAAGTCAGGAAATGACGGCGCGAGCGATGGCAGAGGCTTTTTCCAAATCACAACAAAATGCGGCGGAAGTTCAAGGTTCTCTGATAGCTAAGGCAATCGCCGATTCTCAAAAACATGCCAACGAAACGTTGGCGGCGTTGTTTTCGTCCATTCAGAAGGGCGGCGGAATGCCGATGCCGGTCGCACAGACCCCGCAGATCGTTATAGAAAACAATAATTCGGCAAATTCCGTATCGCAATCGGATATGATGATTGCCCAGATCAAGGCAATGACGCAGGCGCAAGTCGAAGCGCAAAAAGAAATTTTGGAAATGCAGAAAAAGGCCATGGCCGAAGGTGTCGGAATGGGCATTTCGGGTGGCGGCGGTATGGGCATGTCTGCGGCGGAACAGGCGAAAATGATTGCCGATGTGGTTGCTCAGGCGCAAAGTTCCGTTTTGTCGGAAACAATGGGGCAGTTGATGCACCGTCAAGAAGAATCCCAACGTTTCCAGGCAACTTTGATGGCGGAGGCATTTTCAAAACAGACGCAAGAAATTGCTTTGGCTTTATCGAATGCGCAAAAAGCGGTTCGTAATGAAACGTTGGCTACTCAGGCGCAGGCCGTTGCGCAAGCCATGATGCGGGCGCAATCGGCAACGCAATCCGAAACGATTACGGCGCAAGCTAAGGCGATCGCGACGGCGATGTCAGAATCGCAAAGCGCGTTACAGGCGGAGGCATTGGCGACGCAGGCTCGTGTCGTCGCGGAGGCGGTCGCCGAATCGCAGGCGAGTGTTCAGCGGGATGTCTTGGCCGAACAAGCCCGTGTCGTTGCGGAGGCGATGTCAGAATCTCAAGCCAACGTGCAAGCGGAGGCGTTGGCGACGCAGGCTCGTGTTGTTGCGGAAGCGGTTGCCGAATCTCAAGGAGCGATTCAAAAAGAGGTTTTGGCCGAACAGGCGCGCGTTGTCGCTGAAACGCAAGCCAATGTTCAACGTGATGTGTTGGCAAGTCAAGCGCGTGTTGTTGCGGAAGCGGTTGCCGAATCTCAAGGGGCGATTCAAAAAGAGGTTTTGGCCGAACAGGCGCGCGTTGTTGCTGAAACGCAAGCCAATGTTCAACGTGATGTGTTGGCGACGCAGGCTCGTGTTGTTGCGGAAGCGGTTGCCGAATCTCAAAGCAGTGTTCAAACGGATGCTTTGGCCGAACAGGCGCGTGTTGTTGCAGAGGCAATGGCTCAACAGCAAAATACATCTTTGTCCGAAACGGTTGAGCTGTTAAGCCAAAAACAAATGGATCAGACATCTGCTTTGGCGTCGGCATTGGCCAAACAGCAATCAAAAACTCAGGAAGTTATTCATACGTGGGCGCAAGACGGCAATCCTCCTGTCAATGGCGGGCTTGTGCCGGCTCAACAACCTCCTGTCCATGATTATTACGATACGCCTTATTCGTCAGGATACGAAGAGCCTGCGGTTGAACTGGCAGTCCAAGAGGAAGAACAGCCTAAAAAGAAAATGCGAGATTTGCCCAAGATGGATTTGTCCGATTGGAATGCCAATTTGGATGAGGCCTTTTCTTTGTCGCAAAAAGCTGCGGCTGAAGCAGGGTATGATTTGGATGATAACTGGGGATACGGTTATGCGGACGCCTCCAGTGAAGAAATCGATTATTCCGTTTCCGAACAACAGGATGATGTTTATAACTACCAAGATACGGAAGGATATGAAGGTGAGTTGGCATCTTATGCATATCCGCAAGAAGATCAAGGTTTGTACGGTTATGCCGCCGGTAATTATTATGTAGATGAAAACGGCAATCCGTATTATTTGGATGAAAACGGCGTTCCGTATTATGTAGATGAAAACGGTCAGGCCTATTATGTAGATGAAAACGGCAATCCGTATTATCTGGATGCAAACGGTACACCGTACTATTTTGATGAAAACGGTCAGACATATTATATAGATGAAAACGGTCAAGCCGTTTATTACGATCCGGTTATGTCGGCGGAAAGCCGGATTTCGGAAGGTGCTCCCGCTTATTATATGGATGAGAACGGCAATCCGTATTATTTAGATGTGAACGGTCAGGCGTATTACGTTGATGAAAACGGACAGGCATATTACGTTGATGAAAACGGTCAAGCCGTTTACTATGATCCGAATGTAGTCCTTGAAGATCAAACTTCGGGACAAGACGCCTCCGCTTATTATATGGATGAGAACGGCAATCCGTATTATTTAGATGCGAACGGTCAGGCGTATTACGTCGATGAAAACGGGCAGACATATTATGTAGATGAAAACGGTCAAGCCGTTTATTTTGATGTGAATGCAATTGCCGGAACGGAAACGTCGGGACAGGACGCTCTATATCCTGAGGGGGCCGAAACTGCAGAAGAAAAACCGACTGATACTGTCTTGAAAGAAACAGAGCTTGCAGGAGAAGAGCGAGTCGATATTTTAGAGAAAAATCCTGAACTTGAAGAAGATGCATCGGTTGAAGTTTTTGAGAAAGAGTCCGAACTTAATGAAGAACAAACTTTAGAGCAGGAAGCTTTCTCCGATTACGTAGATGAGAGCGGCAATCCGTATTATTTGGATGCGAACGGTCAGGCGTATTACGTAGATGAGAGCGGCAATCCGTATTATTTGGATGCGAACGGTCAGGCGTATTATGTAGATGAGAGCGGCAATCCGTATTATTTGGATGCGAACGGTCAGGCGTATTACGTAGATGAGAGCGGCAATCCGTATTATTTGGATGCGAACGGTCAGGCGTATTACGTAGATGAGAACGGC
>JAZNBT010000104.1:0-7845 GCA_045587165.1 Alphaproteobacteria bacterium
GGTCGTTATGAACAAAGACACCTGCATGGTCAGCGTCGCCAGATTCTTTATGCAGTTTACGCAAAACGAATCCTGCGGCAAATGCACACCGTGCCGCGAAGGCACGAAAC
Organism: Alphaproteobacteria bacterium; assembly: GCA_045587165.1. Lineage (GTDB taxonomy): Bacteria > Pseudomonadota > Alphaproteobacteria > CAAGCB01 > CAG-977 > UBA11549. The sequence goes on from JAZNBT010000104.1 coordinate 111, forward strand.
AGATGTTGGCTTTGTTGGACGACATCATGGCCGGTCGTGCTACGGAAGAAACTTTGGATCTGCTGGAAGAAACGGCGAAAACCGTTCAGAAAGCGTCCTTGTGCGGTTTAGGCAAAACGGCTCCGAATCCGGTTTTGTCGACCTTGCGTTATTTCCGCGACGAATATCTGGCGCACGTTCGGGACAAAACATGCCCGACGGGTCAGTGCAAAGCTTTGGCAAAACCGGAAATCGATCCGATTCTGTGCCGCGGTTGCACGGCCTGCGCGCGCAAATGTCCTGTCGGGGCAATTACGGGAACGGTCAAACAGCCGCATACCATTGACCCGATGAAATGTATCAAGTGCGGCGCCTGTGCCGCCGCGTGCAAGTTCGGTGCCGTCAAAGGCATCGCTCCCCGTGCTTAAGGAAAGGTGAAAGCTTTATGACTGAAAAGAAAACTCTGTTCATTGACGGCAAAGAAGTCGAAATCGAAAATGAACGCAACATTTTAGAGCTGTGCCGTAAAGCGGGGATTGACATCCCGACGTTTTGCTATCAGCCGGAATTGAGCATTTACGGCGCTTGCCGTTTGTGCTTGGTCGACATTGAAGGCCGCGGCATCCTGTCGTCTTGTTCCACACCGCCGGAAGCCGGCCTGAAAATCAAGACGAATACGGATGAAATCCGCAAACTGCGTCGCATGACCATGGAATTACTGTTGGCATCTCACCCGCAGGATTGCTTGAAATGCGGCAAAAGCACGCACTGCAAGCTGCAGGAAATCGCCCGCAAAGTCGGCGTTAAGGAAATCCGCTACAAACAATCCGTCAAAGATTTGCCGGTTGATGAAAGCTCTTATTCCTTAATTCGCGATCCGGCCAAGTGCATTTTGTGCGGCAACTGCGTACGTATGTGCGCGGAAATCCAAGGTGTCGGCGCTGTCAACTTTGCCAACCGCGGTTCTCACAGCACGGTTGTCACCGCTTTCGGCAAAGACATGATCAAAACGGAATGTGTCAACTGCGGTCAGTGCGCCGCCGTCTGCCCGACGGGTGCTTTGCAGATTAAATCCGAAATCGACACGACAATGAACGACATCAACAATCCCGAAAAGATTACCGTTGTTCAAATGGCTCCGGCCGTTCGCGTTGCGATCGCCGAAGAGTTCGGATTGCCCGCCGGCGTTGATTCAACGAAAAAAATCGTATCCGCATTAAAGAAAATCGGTGTCGATTACGTTTACGACACGAACTTTACGGCTGATATGACCATCGTCGAAGAAGCGACCGAATTCGTACACCGTTTGGAAAACGGTGGTACGTTCCCGATGTTTACGTCCTGCTGTCCGGCTTGGATCAAATACGTCGAAACGTATTATCCGTCTTTGTTGGGCAACATCAGTTCCTGCCGTTCACCGCAGGGAATGTTCGGCGCGATCGTCCGTAAAGCGATGCCCGGATTGACCGGCAAAGACAATAAAGACATCGTTTCGATTTCCATCATGCCTTGCACGGCGAAGAAATTCGAAGCGCGCCGCGAACAGTTCATGCATGACGGCAAAGCCGAAATCGATCACGTATTGACGACGCAGGAATTGGCAGAAATGCTGAAATCCGCCGGCATTAATCTGGCAGAAACGGATGACGCCGAATTGGATATGCCGTTGGGCATGTACACCGGCGCCGGCGTTATTTTCGGCGTAACCGGCGGTGTTATGGAAGCGGTCTTGCGTTACGCGGCCGAAAAAGTCGGCGGCATCAAAGACGCCATCGAATTCAAAAACGTCCGCGGCAGCGAAGGCATTCGCGAAGCCGAAGTCGAATTGAACGGTAAAACGTTGAAACTGGCGATTGTCCATGGTTTGGCAAATGCCGGCAAAGTGGCTCAATCCGTTGTCGACGGCACCTGTACGTATGACTTGATCGAAGTCATGGCTTGCCCGATGGGTTGCGTCGGCGGTGCGGGACAACCGGTCAGCGAAGGCTTTGTGAAGAAAAAATTGCGTGCGCAGGGATTGTACAAAGCCGACGAAGCTTGCCCGATGCGTAAATCGCAGGAAAACACGGCCGTTTACGAAGTTTATGAAAAGTACTTCGAAGGCGGACCGGCGACACACGAAGCTCATGAAAATCTGCACACGACATATGTTCCCAGACCGAAAACGGATATGGAACTGGATTTGAACAGAACGGCCAAAGACGCCGTCCGTGTCGAACTGAACCTGTCGGGTGAAAATATGCGCAAAGGCGTAGAAGATCTGATGGGCGATGTTTTTGCCAAAATTCGTGAAAACGAATTACAGCAAACGGCCAAAGTCGTTGTCACGTTCGGCCATACCGGCGAAGATCCGATGGTCACCGTTGACGGTAAGGCGGTCGAACCCGACGCAAATAAAGTCGTCGAAGCGATCAAGGCCGCAAAATAAAGCTTTTACATTTTTAAACAGCCTCCTTAACGGAGGCTGTTTTTTTATTCCTTTCAAAGTTTATCGGCATTATACTTTATAAATAAAAAAGGATACGACGATGAAAAAACTGTTTTGTTTTATGTTTATTTTGCTTACCGGTTGTGCGACAACAGCGACCGTCCCCGATACGACTTTTTTTCGTAGCCGACTGAAAGAACACACCCTGATTGTTTACAAAGAAGGAAAAATAAACTTTTACGACGAACGTGGCATTCAACCTTTGTTGCTTCGATTAAACGACGGTACGTTCAAAGGGGCTTTTGTCGCCGACCGAATTATCGGCAAAGCCGCCGCATTGCTGCACGTTTACGGACAAGTCAAGGAGGTCTACACTCCCGTTATTTCCAAACCGGCCATAGCCATTTACGAAAAATACGGTGTTAAATATACGGCAGACAACGTTATCGATAATATCCGCAACAGAAAAAATACAGGTCTTTGCCCGATGGAAATAAAAGTTAAAGAAATCGACGACCCGAAACAGGCCTATCTTTTGTTCACCACAAAATAAAGCTATCGTCAGTTTACATTATGATTGAATTCTTTTATACTTATTCCTCTTTTTCAAATACGGGATCAATTTGTTATGTCGGAAAATGAACAAAAAATAACGCCGCAAATAAAAATCGATGCTCCCAGAACTTACGCGGAAAAGCTGACGGGATTGATTAATGACATTGCGGCCAGTCCTACGGGAAAAGAATTATTGGAAAACGCGGCCAAACAAGGATATTCCTTAAGCATGGACAGCATTGACGGTATGGGACATTGCCATGCCAAGAATAAACGTATCGTTTTATCCGATAAATGTTCCTATGATAAATTGATTTCATCCTTGGCTCATGAAGCACGCCACGCCGAACAAATAGCCAAAGGAGCGGAGCCATACTACACTCCGAATGTTTTGCTAAAAGATCAATTAATCGAAAAACGGTTAATGGAAGCCGATGCGGTTGCCGTTTCTTTAATGGTCTGCCACGAACTACGGGAAAAAGGAAACCCCGCCCCCATGTTAGCGGCTCAACCTCATTACGAAAAGGAAACGGCGGCTTTTGAAAAGGGATTAAACGTTTCAAAAAAAGAAGCTCTGACACAAGCCGCCTTGGCTTGGTACGAAAATGCAAACAGAATGTTCAAGCATGAATGTCGTGTCGTAGCCGTACCTGTCAGTGTCGGAGAGAATTATGAAAACACAACGGGAAAATACAAGTCGTTAACGGCACAATCCTGTATTGACCGTTTATGTTCTTTTGATAACGAACCCTACTTTACGCAAAGCGCTAAAGTATTGGAAGAACCGCAGCGGGCAGGCATTTCCCAACGTACAAAGGACTGGTTGGACGTCAATATCACTTTGTGCAAAAATGCCGGCGTATCACCCGAACCGTCCGTAGAATCTTTACCGGTTTACCCGAATTCACCTCTGTTATACGGACAGGTCAACATGCCGCCGATATATCCCGTTGCTTTTCAAAAAATTGCCGCATACAAAAAAGCACGCACGGTTCAAATGCAGGCGGCAACAAATGCCGTAGGCGGACGTTAAATAGGACAAAGGAATATTTTATGACAACGCAACATACCCCTCTGGTGATTTTAGGATCGGGTCCGGCCGGTTATACTGCCGCGATTTACGCCGCCCGCGCATTAATCACTCCCGTTTTAATTTCCGGTTTACAGCCGGGAGGTCAACTGACTCAAACGAGTGATATTGAAAACTTTCCAGGGTTTCCCGAAAAAATCAGCGGGACGGAATTAATGGACCGAATGCGTGAACAGGCTGAAAAACTGGGAGCAAACATCATTGACGCGACGGCTGTCAACGTTGATATCACTAAAAGACCTTTCAGCATCGTTTTGGATTCGAATGACGTTTATACTTGCGATGCTTTGATTATCGCAACCGGAGCTTCGGCCAGATGGTTGAATCTGCCGAACGAAAACAATCTGCGCGGTTTCGGCGTTTCCGCCTGTGCAACTTGTGACGGGTTCTTTTACAGAAACAAAACGGTCGCCGTTATCGGCGGCGGCAACTCCGCGGCGGAAGAAGCCCTCTATCTGTCGAAATTAGCGTCTGAAGTTTACTTGATCCACCGTCGCGACGAACTGCGCTGCGAAAAAGTCATGCAAGAACGCGTCCTGGGCAATCCGAAAATCAAACCGATTTGGGACACCGTTGTCGAAGACTATGTCGGAGAACAAAACAAAGGCGGTCTGACCGGATTGTTATTGAAAAATAAAAAAACGGGTGAAAAAACGGAATTATCCGTTGACGGAGCGTTTGTCGCTATCGGAAATTCTCCAAACACCGATTTGTTTAAAGGACAATTGGAATTGGATAATGCCGGCTTTATCGTTACAAAGAACGGGACTCCTGCTACTGCCGTTGAGGGAGTATTCGCAGCAGGAGACGTACAGGAAACTTTTTATCGTCAGGCTGTCACGGCCGCCGCCGGCGGTTGTCGAGCGGCTTTGGAAGCCGAAAAGTTTTTATCGGTTTTAAATAAATGATAAAAAACATGCCAAATGCATAAAAAAAAGAACCCTCTGATTACCATCAAAGGGTTCTTTTATTATCCGAATATTAACCTTCTTTTTTCGGCTCTCGCAAAACGTATCCGCGCCCCCAAACGGTTTCAATATAATCGTCCCCGCCGGTTGCTTCGGCGATTTTTTTGCGCAGCTTGCAGATGAACACATCGATAATTTTCAATTCCGGTTCATCCATACCGTTATACAAATGATTCAAGAACTGTTCCTTTGACAAAGTTGTCCCTTTGGATAAAGACAAACGTTCCAGAATACCGTATTCGCGTCCTGTCAAATGCAACGGCTTCCCGTTAACGAACGCCGTTCTGGTATCCAAATTAACTTCAATCGCACCGGTTCGGATCACTGATTCCGGATGCCCTTTCGACCGACGAACCAAAGCACGGATACGGGCAACCAATTCCGCTTTATCAAAAGGCTTTGTCAGATAATCGTCCGCACCGGTAGACAACCCTTTGACCTTTTTATCCGCACCGGACAAACCGGACAAGATCAAAACGGGCGTGCTGATTTTTGATGCGCGCAACCGCTTTAACACTTCATACCCGTCCATATCGGGCAACATCAAATCCAGTATGATAATATCGTAATCATACAATTTTCCGATTTCCAAGCCGTCTTCACCTAAAACCGTTGTATCAACGACCATACCTTCTTTATGTAAAACGGCTTCGATTGTTTGAGCCGTTGCTTTATCATCTTCAACCAACAAAACGCGCATTGAGTTTCCCTTCTTCAGGCAACTATGATTAATAACTTATTAACTTTATGTTGTATGAATCGCAAATACAAGTACCTAATTCACTCAAAAATAAAAAAATTTCATTTTTATAACTTTTTTTTGATAAAAAGGCGACAAATCCTTGATAAAAGACTATATTAAATAAAAAAAATCGGAAAAAGCTCATGAACGGCCATTTAAAAAACCTGATTAATGACATAAACGCTTTGCCGGAATACCGCTGTTACGGTTCTGTCAGTGCAGTCAAAGGCATGTTGGTTGAAATTTCAGGCATTCGCGCAGAATTGTCCGTCGGTGACAGATGCCGTATCTGCGCGCGCGGCGGAAAAAAAGTCGCATGCGAAGTTGTCGGTTTTAATAATGGTAAAGTATTGGCCATGCCGTTTATGGATTTGGACGGTGTCGGTCCGGACAATCCGGTCGACATCAGCAATGCCATGCCCGTTTTATTTCCAGATGTTTCATGGTTGGGACGCGTTATCAATGCAATGGGGGAACCCGTTGACGGGAAAGGCCCATTGATTAAAGGAAAGATTCCCTGCCCTATTCATAATTCCCCGCCGCCGGCCCATTCGCGCGAACGCGTCGCCGGAAAAGCAGATCTGGGTGTACGGGCGATCAATACGTTTTTGACCGTCTGCAAAGGTCAACGTATGGGGATTTTTGCAGGATCCGGTGTAGGAAAATCGTCATTGATGGCAATGATGGCACGTCATACGCAGCTGGATGTTACGGTCTTGGGATTAATCGGCGAACGTGGTCGTGAAGCCCGCGAATTTATCGAAGACGACTTAGGCGAAGAGGGAATGAAACGCAGCATCGTCGTTGTTGCCACATCCGATGAAAGTCCGCTGATGCGCCGACAAGCGGCTTACGTTGCGATGACGATTGCCGAATATTTCCGAAATATGAAACAAAATGTTTTATGTATGATGGACAGCATTACGCGTTTCGCCATGGCTCAAAGGGAAATCAGCTTATCTGCCGGCGAACCGCCTGCGACCAAGGGATACACGCCGACGGTTTTTGCCGAATTGCCCCGCCTGTTGGAACGTGCCGGTCCCGGACCGATCGGATTGGGATCGATTACGGGACTGTTTACGGTATTGGTGGACGGCGACGATCATAACGAACCGATTGCCGACGCCGTACGCGGTATCTTGGACGGGCACATTGTTTTGGAACGCGCTATTGCCGAACGCAACCGTTATCCGGCTGTCAACCTGTTGCGCAGCATTTCACGTACGATGCCCGGCTGCAATAACGACGAAGAAAACGATCTGGTCAATCGGGCGCGCGCTTTGATCGCCACCTATGAAAACATGGCGGAATTAATTCGACTGGGCGCGTATAAACACGGTTCCAACCAAGAAGTGGACGAAGCCATTTTTTATTACGATAAATTGGAAAGTTTCCTGTCTCAAAAGAAAAAAGATAAAGTTGACTTTGCTACGGGATATAATGAGTTAAAAACCATTTTATCCTTACAGCCGTCAGTTCAGAAATAACACGATAAGGTATGGCTAAAAACGAATTAAAAACACTGATTCGCGTTCATAAATTCGAATTGGATGAAAAACAAAGGAAGCTCGGCAATCTGCTGCGTTTTGAACAAGCTTTGCTGAATCGTAAAGTTTTGTTGGCAGAACGTTTCAAACAAGAAGAGGAAGCTGCCAATATCAGCCCCGTAGCCGCATTGACGTTCGGTGCATACGTGGACTGGCATGTTGATGAAAACAAACGTGTCGACCGCGCTTTAGAAGAAAACCGTCAGGAAATCATCCTGATGCGCGAAGAAATCATGGAAGCGTATCAAGAATTAAAAACACTTGAAATTACACAAGAAAACCGAGAAAAACGAGAACTGGCCGAGTTGGAACGAAAGATGAACGCCATTTTGGACGAAATCGGTCTGACATTGCATCGTCGCAAAAAAGCCGAAGAAACGATGACGGAAGCAATTTCTGCCGATTAAGGTTCCTTCGAACAATTGT
>JAZNBT010000105.1:0-2861 GCA_045587165.1 Alphaproteobacteria bacterium
AGCGGTCTTAGGAAGACAATTTTCATTTTCAACTCCTTGGCTCACAGAACGACATGGCTACGATCCGACTTCGGCCTTGGCTTACTGTCCGGTTATTGGGACAATGTACCATTGGGTTATACATAAATTGTATGTTGACAAGGGAACGAAAAAGTGATATATTGGGTCAGATAAGGGAAGCAATTAATTGAAAGGAGAAAATGAACAATGTTAGTAATCGCGTATGACACTTTAAAGGACTTGCTGCAGATCATGGTAGATAACCCGACGATTTATGACAGCGACGATCCGGCCGCCGCTCTGATCCTTGTCGGTGATCTGGCCAAGCTGCACACGATCGAAGTTGATGAGGGGGTGATCTTTCCATGATTACCAAAGAATCCCGGGAACACCCGCTTTTAACTTTATCGGAGATCGTACAAAGCGCAGCCAAGACCGGGAAAAAAATATATGTTTTATCGCCGTGGGCAAAATGGGAACTTGACGCGTTTTGGAGCGATAAAGAAGCATTTGAATATTATTTATCTCATTATAACGATCGTTTCTTATATTTATACGGAAACGCCGATTACATGACGATCCAGCGAAAGGATGAAACGATATGATCACTTTATTTATTCATTATAAAGACGGTAATTTTGAGCCGATCGGACACGTCCGCCGGGTAAAGGTCAAAGAAAATTATATCGTAGTAAAGCAAGACCTTGAACCAGCGCGGCGTATCTATAAACAAGTGATCGACCGGGTGCGTGTAAAATCCGGACGGTCTATCTCAACTATATCATTTGAAAGGGGGTGAGCTAATGCCGCGCAGGCCAAAAGTAACAAGAACTTTCCGGTGTTCTATCGTAACAGTATTATGTATTAAGATTGACACCGAAGAAACATTTACCAAAGACATTATATATCCCGGAGTTTTGACGGAAGCGCAAATATCCCGGAAAGCCGATGCGGATATATCAAACAACAAAGTAAAATTTGTAGCGATTAGGAAAACGCGTTATACTGAATGTACGTTTTCGATGGATTTATTAGATTTTATGCGTCATGCTATGATGTATGAAATAGAAAAAACTAATACAGAAAAGGAGAAAAAATTATGAAAGTAACCGTATTTGCCAAAAGAAGAAAAACCGAAGAAGGCCGCCAGTTTACGACATACGTCGCAAAACTATTAAAAAAGGACGGAAGCGAGTTATCAGCGGGAGTAAAATTCCGTGAGGAGTGCGGAGCGCCAAAGGCTGAAAACTGTCCTATGATCATTGAAATCCCGAAAGACAAAGCAAATCTTTCTCCGCGGACGTATACCGATGCAAAAACCGGAGAAGAAAAAACCAGCTTTGATCTTTGGGTCAGTGAATGGAGAGAATCCGAAGAAAAATACGTCGATCATTCTTTAGATGAATTTATCTGATTGATCGCCGGCGTCCGGGGGTCATTGATCCCCGGACATTTTTTAGTTAAGGGGGTTTATTATGGCAAAACGAAATAAAATTACAAAAACTGCGCGTGAATATAACCGCATATATAAAGCTGTAAAAGAGCAGGAACGCTATTATCGCAATAAAGGAATCCGGCTTCCGGAGATCAGCGCCGCGGATTTTGGCGGGAAAACCCGATCCGGTCTTGCTGCTTTAAAGCGCTACCAAAAGCAATTAAAAGAGCAGGTTAAAGGGATTCAAAAAGAAGTGCGCGCGATCCAAAAAGAAATGGATATTACCAGCCGCGCAGCCTATCAAGAATTGTCCGCGCGCATGGCTTCAGAATCAATCAGTTATCAAGAGGTAGCAATTAATAATTTTTATGAGATCGTTCAGTCATGGGCGACGCAATCCAGTCGGGAAACGATGTTTAAATTTTTAAATGAAATTCGTTCCACCGTTGAAGATTCAGATTTTGCGCGGGTGCTGCAGGAAACGGCGCAGGAAAATCGGGCTATGGAAGAATTACAGTTTTACCATTCCTACGGGGAAGAATCCGGTCTGTTACAGCCGTTGATCTATTCCATGTTAGCGCGTTTCCGGTCGATCGGACAGCTTACGCGCGATGAAATGAATGATCGTTTAGATGTATGGTTTTCACAATTCAACGAAAAAGGGCGTTATGTCAAAAACAAGAAGTTATAAAAATTTTATATGCGATTTTGAAACTACTGTATTTGAAGGGCAGGATTTTACCGAAGTTTGGGCGGCTGCAATCGTCGAACTGTATACAGAAGATGTGTCTATTTTTCATTCAATCGGTGATTTTTTTAAATTTGTTTTTTCGCTTCCGGGCAATAAACGGTTGTATTTCCACAATTTGAAATTCGACGGATTTTTTATTCTATCTTATTTAATGGATGTGTTACATTGGGAACAAGCCAGTTATATCGGGGATGATGGAGAACCGGTTTTTTTGGACAGCTGGAAGATGCGAAACCGCAGTTTTAAATATTTGATTTCAGAGATGGGACAATTTTATTCTATCACGATGAAATTTAAAGGCCAGATCGTAGAAATCCGGGATTCGTTGAAATTACTCCCGTTTTCCGTTCGTGAGATCGGCCGCAGTTTTAAAACCAAACATCAGAAACTAAATATGAATTATGATGGCTTCCGGTATGCCGGGTGTGATATCACAAAGCAGGAAGAGGAATATATCCGCAACGACGTTTTAGTCGTGAAAGAAGCGATCGAAATTTTATTTTCTGAAGGCCATAATAAAATGACGATCGGGAGCTGCTGTCTTTCCGAATTTAAAAATATGCTTGGTGGGAAAGACCGTTTTTATCGTCGTTTCCCGAACTTGACACAACAGCCCATTGACGCGGAAATTTACGGACAGCCGGACGCAGACAGTTACATCCGGCGTGCATATAA
>JAZNBT010000106.1:0-33144 GCA_045587165.1 Alphaproteobacteria bacterium
GTGCGGGCCAAAACTTCGATTCAAAATAAATTTTTCAGAAAATCGAATTTTCCGCAAATTCAAAACACAAACACAACGGAATATGTTGATTTGAACTTTGAATTTTATTTTTTTTGGAGTTATTAAGAAATGGCGGTTGGACGAAATACGAAGGCGTCGATTTTCACGCGCGAAATCTGCGAGCTTTCGCCAGCTGAAATGAAGACGCGGCGCGATGTTGCTGAACTTACATTGCTTGAGGCCAAAGCCGTAAAAGAGACGTTGGCGAATCGAAAAGCGCTGTTAGACATTGAATCGGCGTCTGGTAATCTCACATACATTGCAACGGCGTTGCGTGAATTCAGTCGCGTGTTGGGCGTTTTCGTCAAAGAGGTTGACGGTTTGCCTGAATCGCTTCAACAGGCTGCATCATTGACACCGCATCAATACAAAATTGTAAGAGATGAAATATTGTCATTGCGGCGTCGCCTATCTGAATGCACCGTTGATCTTTCATCTACGAAAGAAATTGCTGATGCAAGTCGCGCGGCGTCAGCGAAGACAACGGCTGACGTTGATAAAGCGGCAACTGTGAAGGATGATGACGATGGCGTTTAAGATATCCGCGCTTGAATTTATAGAGCCGATGACGGTTGAAGACTGGGCGACGAAATACTTCTATTTGCCAGAAATGTCACAGATGTATTCTTTCGCGGCGTGTCCTTTCTTCAAGTTACCTTCAAGATATATGCTTGATATATCAGAAACGTCACGTGTAATAATTCAAGTCCCTTCGCAATGCGGAAAGTCAACGCTTTTAATGGCTTACCTCGGAACGGTGATACACAATCGCCAGGAAGGGCCTACGCTTTTTGTGATGGACACGGCGCTAAACGCTGAACGATTCAGTTCAACGCGTCTTATACCTTTCTTTCGTGATACATGCAAATTGCTTGCTTTCAGCGGTTCAAGCGTTGAAACACGCGGTCTTTCGAAGTCGAAAAGTGTTAAACATATCAGTCTTAATAATGGTTCGTCGTTTATTGTTGGCGGCTCAAATTCACCTTCAACGCTTTCTTCGATGCCGGTGCAAATAACAATCGGCGACGAGGTCGCGCGGTTTGCTGAAGACATACGCGGCGAGGGTTCGAGTCTTGGACTATTATTTGCGCGCTCGCTTCGATTCAGAAATTCAATGACAATCCTAACGTCAACACCGACGACTGAACAGAGTCTTTTTAATAAGCATTTTGAAAGCGGAACGTGTGAAATATGGTCGGCGCGTTGCGCCGCTTGTGGCGCCTTCATGCCTGTGAATTACGACGACATTGACTTCACAGTGTCGCCGCCGGTCTATGCTTGCCCGAACTGCGGTTCCTGTTATACAGAGAGCGAAGTTCGCGATTTGGAATGTGATTATGCGCCGCCGAAAAATCAAAGACCCGTCACAGATCGATTTAAACGCGTTGTAAGGTCGTTTGGAGTCCAGGCTACACTAATACCAGCCTTTTACTCTTGGGACTCATTGAAGGCCGACGAAATCGAAGCGGCGTCACTTGGCGAGGCGTCTTTAAGAACTTGGCGAAACACAAAACTGGGTTTGCCGTTTATACCTACTTCTGAATTAAAGATCGATACGGATTATATTATATCTCATGCTTGCGAGGACTATGATTTATTAAGAATTCCGGAATGGTGTACGTTCATTGTTGGCGGAATTGATACGCAGGATTACGGTTTCGCGGTGCAATTTGCCGCCGTCGATGCGGAATGTATTAAAACGGCTGTGTTGTCATACGTCTTCATTCGCGGCGATTTGCGGCGTGAAACGGTCTGGAATGATTTGAAAAATTACTTGAACTCTTATGAGGGTGTGACGGCGGACGGACGCCGTTTGAAGCCATTACTTGTTGCCGTCGATTGTGGCGGTCATTACTATGATGATGTTCTGGCGCTTTGCTCCTCGGCGCCGCGCTTGCTTGCAATTCGCGGCTATTCACAGCGGCGTGAAAGACCGGAAAGCGAGCGAGTTATTGAGCGCGTTTCACTTGTCGATTTGAGGCACGCGCGCGCCGGGCAAAACGCAAAAGTTCCTCTTACTTTCATCAATACATCTTTCACTAAAGACTTGATTTTCAACGCAGCGCGCGCCTATCAGAGCGGGCGCAAACCAGATTTGTATTTTCCACGTGGCGGTTCAAATGGCATTGACGGCGATTACTTCGATTGCGTGTATAAGAGCGAAAGACGCGTGGACTGCGCAAATGGTGCTTATTATTATAGCTATTTGGGGACTTATCGCAATGAAACGCTGGACACACTGTGTTACTTGATCGCGGCGCGTGAAGCTGTGAAGCAGAAATTCGGCGTTATTCCGTCAGTTTCGCAACAGAAAACAGACGACATTAAGATCGATGGTTTGAGTCTTGGAAGTCGTGCGGCGATGAACGAAGCGCGTGAAACGCTTAAATCTGAACGCAATGCGGCGACGATAGAAATCGCGCCGAACATTCAGCCGGTCGCCGATACGGCGAAAAAGAAGAAAATTTCAAAAAGATTCAAACCGCTTTAAAAAAATATTGCATTTTATGTTTTTTTCACATAATTTTCTTAGTGGAAAAGTTTGAACGGTTTTGTAGAATTCGACGCAAAACCGAAAGGGAGTCAGCATGAATTTAAATATTTTTGAGGTGATAACGCAGGAAACAGCGCTAAAGGTCAAGGCGGCGATTGATTCGTTGCCAGCAGGTTCGACGCTTGAGTTATCAATTCTTTCAGGCGGCGGCGACGCTTTCGCTGGAATTGCAATTTCAGGAATGCTTTTGAGTTGCAATCTTAATACAATTTCGCGCGTCTATGGATATGCTGCAAGTGCTGCGTCGCTGATCGCGTTGAGTTGCAAAAGAATTGAGATGGCGTCAAACGCGTGTTTGATGGTGCATTCTGCTTATGATGCCGACGGCGATGATGAAGACTCGAAGCCTATTGAAATTATTAATAATGCGCAAGTCAACGTTATTAAAGAGCGTTGGCCTGAATTTGATATTGAAATGCTTAAAAGTGGCAACACATGGCTTACGGCTGACGAAGCCTATAAGCTGGGATTGTGCGATAAAATTATTGAGGTTGGAAGCGTCGCGGCGGCTTATGACGCGGCGAAGCATTTTTTAACAGTCATGAAAAGAGGAGAACAAAAAATGGCTGATGATATTAAGAAGATCAACGCCGAAGACGTTGAGGAAATTGTAACGGTTCCGGCTGAACCAGTTGAAGAAGAAGACGCCTTAAAGGCAATCATGCGACTGATTGAACGTCTGGATGAGCGTTTAAGAGTTCTTGAGGAGCGCGAAAAAGAAGCTGAAATTGTCGCCGCCGAAACGCGAAAAACTGAATGTGGTAATCGTGAAATTGTCGCACGGGCTAATAAACTTTTAGCTGATATTACAGCACCGTCGAAATCGTCAAAAGATCAGAAAGTCGTCAAAACGCAGAAATGCAAGACGAAATTTGACCCTCTCAAATTTGTATAAGGAGAAACACAAATGGCTTTAAATATTGGAGTTTGGAACACCTTTGTTCAGGCGCCACAATATTATATTGAGGTTCCGGAAAACGAATTTCTTCTTAGACATTATTTTCCCTTCGATGAGCAGAAAGATACTTTCCCGACGAAAAATGTTGAGCTTGATTTCGATGGGCCTGATCTGAAGGCGGGCGCTTTCGTAAAACGCGGTTTTGTCAATGGCGAAGTCATGCACGAGCGCGCGGCATACGTCGAACCGCCGCGCATTGCACCTTCAACTGAAATTGATCCTAATGATCTGGATCGAAAGCTGTTTGAGCGCATTGAATATGCACTTGGTGAGAATCGCGCTGAAGCCTATGAACAGCTTAAACGCGTCAAAGCAATTCGTTTAGGGCGTCGAATTCTTCGTTCTATCGAAAAAACGATTGTGAATGTCCTTCTTAATAACGGCGTTCATGGTACGATTATCGATGACGCGTCGAACCCTAGTGACGTTTCTGAAATCGATATTAATTATTATGACGAAGAACAGGGCAACACGCAGCGTTTTAAACCTGATGTTGCTTGGAGTCCGGCGGGCGCGGCGGCTGGGACTTGTACGCCTTATAATGACATTTGCGAGATGGTCAACGAACTTATTGAACATGGCGGTTATGCCGACGAAGTTCTTATGAGTCCACAAGCCTGGATGTGCTTGATCAAAGACCCGTCTTTCAAAGAACAATTCGAATTATATCATACAGCTGACATGTATTTGATGGGTGAGAGTGTAAGAGAGGCGCGCCGCGTTGCAAATGCGACATTCTTAGGTTATCATTTGGACATTATTGTCTATTCTGGTAAGTATGAAGACGACGACGGTGTCGAACATCATTATTTACCAAAAGGCTTTGTTTGCGTGACGTCGCCGAATTGCGGTCGAACCCTTGCAGGTGGTTGCACGAAATTAAAAGCCGAGTTGAACGGTGATGACCCTATGACTAATGAATCATTCGTTGCGCGTCGCGGTCTTGTGATCATGTCTGAATACAAAGACTTTAACGCCGAAAAATTATATATTCGAAGCGAATCGCGCCCGTTGCCCGCGCCTTATCGTGAATGGCAGTGGATCACGGCGGACATGATGAACACCAATGACATTTCCGACGGCGTCGCTGGCGTTCCGGTCGTGTCTCTTGTCTTCTCTTGCGAAGAATACGATGATGCGGTTTTGCCGACTGATCTTACAAATCAGCTTGGCGGAACGAAAATTACAATTGCTGACGCCACGTCAGCAGATGCAACGACTGACGGCAAATCATTTGATGGCTGGTATGTCAACGGCGTTAAACTTACGAAAGATGGAGATGGCAAATATACTGTTCCGAATAATGATTCTGAACTGGTCGCCGTTTTCGCTTAGTACTCATGGCGCGCGCGAGCGCGCCACTTATCGAGGTTTATATGAACGTTCCGAAAACATTAAGAGAAAGACTTGAAGCAGATAGGGAGTATTGGTATTCCCTTAAACATGCGATTCAAGGAGCAATACTTGAACTGATCGGCGGTGAGAGCGTTGTAAGTTATACTCTTGGCGGTCGTTCGGTAAGCCGTTCACGCGCTGATTTGGGCGCAATGAAAGAACAAATGAAATATTGCGATCAAATGATTGATGAGATCGAGGCGCAACTTTGCGGTCGTCCAATTCGCGGTATTTCGCAAAACGTCTTTATTTCACCAAATAATACATATTGGAGGCCGTGAAAATGTCAGGATATGATACAAACAACGGTTCTCTGTATGACGCCGCGTTAGCCGGTTTTTTCGCTGATTCGAAGACGGCGCAAAAAGATCAAACATGCCGGAAAACGCTTGTTAAACGCAGTCGTATTCTTGCGATGACGTCGCCGATTGCTGGCGCCGTTATTAACAAGCTGGTTGATGGCGTGATCGGTTCCGGCTTACTCTTTACTCCAAATGATAATAATACAGACTTTGAGCCTGAAAGATATGATGATTTAAAAGAAAAATTGAAGCGCGATTTGCGCTTCGCTTCGCAAACACATGCGCTTGATGCACAAGGACGATTAACGTTTTCCGAAATGCTTTCGCTCATATATCGAACCGAACTTCTTTCAGGCGACGTTTTTTTAATAAGAACGCTAGGCAATAATTTGTGTTCGTCCTGGTTTGTAAAAGAAAGCGATGCGGTCTTCACGCCGTCGTTTCTCATGCGTTGCATGGATGAGGCTTGTACAACGGGTTATTATCACCGTCGCGCGGTGTATGATGGCGTCGAATGTGATCATTTGGGCCGTCCGGTCGCATATTGGTTTTGTCGAAATCTTGAACGCCCTTGCGAGCGTAAGTCTTGGCTGCGAATTAAGGCTTTTGATTCAGACGGTTTGCCAATTGTATTACATATCTTTCAGAGTGAGAGACCAGAACAATATCGCGGATTACCGATTCTTTCGCCAGTTATTGAAAAGCTCTTCTCAGTTTGGGCTTATGAAAAGGCTGACGTTCAGATGGCGATTCTTGAAAGCAGTATGGCGAGCATTATCACGACGGACTCGCCCGCGTCGCGTGATCCGCTTCAAGGTTTATCTAGGAGCGATTTAAATGCGCCTCTTGTCCCTTCAAAGAAAGAGGATGAGGAAATACACGCCGACGGCGAAGAATTCGCCCTAGACCCCTTTCAAGCCTTTCAGCGCGGTGATACATGGTGGAGTAACGCCGTTCACAGACGACGCTATATTTCAGCTGGTCAAAGCATTCATCTAAAGCCAGGTGAAGACATTAAATTTCTCAATCCGACTCGCCCTTATTCCGGTGTTTCTGGATTCGTTGACTTGGCAATGAAGGAGATCGGCGGTGTTTTGGGGGTGCCTTTTCAGGTCTTGCAAAGCTCTTATGAAACGTCTTATGCTAGCGCAAAAGCGGCGTTGGCGACGTTTCAACAAACAGTTGTCAAGGCCCGGACGCGCTTCATTGAGACGTGTTTAAGGCCGCTTTTGAAAGTGTTTATTTATGATCTTTTTAAAGGTCAATTGACGGATGATCAGATCATGAGTTTAACACTTAATTGCGACTGGTTATCGTCTGAAGCGCGCGTCATGGTTGATCCGTCGAAAGAAATTCAATTCTATTCCAACGCGATTGATTTAGGTCTAGTTGATCGAGATGAAGCGGCGCAAGCGCTTTTTTCGCACGCCGCGCGCGGCGTTCCGCAAAACGAGAAGGACGAAGGCGATGAAGGATTATAATAAATTGCTTGAAAGCATTACAGACCCGACGCGACTTCGAGCATTCAAGAAGGCTTGGGGCGTCGAATTCGCAAAACGTCTTAAAGTCGCCGCATTGCGTCACGCTGCGCGGCTTAAAGAGTCTACGCGTGAACGTCGTTTCCTTTTCGGAAATAATAAAATCAAAAGTGACAAATTCGGTGTGTTTGGTTACGTTCCGGTTTTAGCTGCTGATGCGCGCGCGCGCGTTGAAGACGGTCGGGTTTTCGGCGCGAAATCGAGATATAAAGCCGTTTCTTTCTATGACAAAAGAACGAAAAGTCGTAATGATCAGATTTTCGGAGTATATAAAAGCAAGGCCGGGTTTGGCATTTCGCGCGTTGCCAGGCTGGACACGTCGCCTTTTGAAGAAGTCATGAATACGCCAGAATTCGACGAAATCGTTGAAGCGTCATTTGATGCGGTTTGGGATGAAATGGAGGGCGTGTAAATGACTCTTAAAGACCTTATCGCATCTGACATTCATAATGTCTTTTGTAAGAATGATGATGAATTTTGCGATAAATTGAAAGTCGGTTTTTCGTCTGAAAATTACGGTTATTATTATGGCTCGCTTCAGTCGAACGAAGTGCAGAATAACAGCGGCAACAATTCACCGCTGGTTCAATTCAGCCACACTTTGTATATTGACGCCGCGCCGTTTACGGGCGTGAATTTCCACGCAGGAATGGCGATATATGTTGGAGATCGCGCCTATAAAATCGTTGATTCGCGTGAAGAAATGGGCATGTTAGAGATGCACTTAAAGAGGGGTTGATCATGCTTTTAAGCGTCAATGACATGATGAATCGAATTGTAGAAAGGCTTAATGAATACTTTTCTTATAATTCTGAAGCTGGTTGTTCCTATCGGAAACCAGCCGGGAATTCAGGTGGTTTCGACGAATCGACGCCGCATGTCTACGCGTTTCTTTGTCCTCCCTCTGAAATGAATGTCATTTGTGAGAACATGCCTAATGAATTGCCGTCTGTGACGGTCGTTCTGAATTCTCATTATTCCGACAATGACAATCGTGATTATACACTTTGTGATTTCACAATTTATTGTTGCACTTATAACCCTTCCGAAAAAGTCGCTTTTGAACGCATTAAGGACTCTGAAAACTTCGAGAAAACCGACGATAATAATTATAATTTGAACGTTTCGAACTTTGAACATGATTTGTATAAGTCATGTGTTGATCTTCAAGCGTCAGTTCTTCAGTGTATGAGACAACAAACAGACTTTTCTTTTGAAGACGAGCCTCGCATTTTGGCGCCGTCGGCGTCACTTGAAGATTTTCCGGCAATCGTTGGCACAATTGAAATGACCGTTCGTTTGTACGATTACTCGATTCGATATAATAACAGCGTTTCCAATCTTCTTTAACACTCTTTTGTAATAGGGAGAAAAAACACATGGCAACAGAAAATTATGGTGTGACGGCGCGTCAATCGGCTTCGCAAGCGTCAACGCCGATTTCAACAGACACAATCATTGTATTTATTGGTGATAGCACGTCAGGCGCTGATTCAAAGCCTGTTTGGTGTTCGTCAATGTCTTCTTACAAATCGCATTTCGGAAACGATGGAACGTTGCTTGAAGCTGCGCACTGTGTGTTTGACCTGGTCGGTATTCGCGGCGCTTATTTTATAAGTGCTTTGAAAGACGGCGCGGCGGCAACCAGCGCGGAATTGATCGGTGCTATTGAAGAAGGAATTCCACAAATATTCATGGATCATGGCGACGTTGCGACGATTGGCGTTGTGCTTGGCGGCCCGGACGTCGCGACGAAAAACGTTGTATTGACGCTTAGTAATGCGTTAAAGCACACGTCCGTCGGGGACGGAAAATTTAATGGGATTGTGTATTATGACGGCGATTCGAGCGAGGAAACGTCAGAGGGTAAAAAACTTGACATTGCAAATGATCGATGCGTTTGCAATGTCGATGATGTTATTATCAGCATGAGTTCAGGATCAGTCACTGAAAAGGCTTCGGGCGCCGCCTATAAAGCGTGTTTGCTCGCCGCTGCTGATGTGTCACAGGATGGCCATTTGCCCTGTCGAACAATAGGAAATTTGTATTGTCCAAACATACTTGGAGTTTGTGATAAATCGCTTGCGAAAATAACACGGCTTGAAGAAGATGCAACGGAACTTTCAGCGGATGGAATCACGTCATGGATTAACAGCGGTGGCGGTAAATATTATACTTGGGGCGATCACACGTCAGCTTATGCAAATAACACCGTCGCTGATGAATTGGGACGCTTCGATTCAAACGTTAGAATGCTTAATCATTTGAAAAATCGCGCAATGCTGAAATATAAAGTTGATATTGATTCGCCGATGACGCCTCAACTTCGAAATGATATTCTGACGTCTGAGAACCGTTATTTGGCTTATTGCGTTTCCGTCGGTGCTTTGATCGGTTCACCGCGCTGCGTATTTACCGCCGTTGACAATACGACTGAAACGCTTCAGCGCGGCGAATTCTACTTTGAGGAGCTTTGCACCGTGACTCCACCTTCGAAGTATATTGACTTCAATTTCGTTTTCACGTCTGAAGGCTTCAGCGTTTATCTTATCAATGAATAATAATATAATTGGAGGCCGAAATGTTAAAGCAAATTGTAAAAACTGTGACAATCAAAGGAACGTCAATTTATGCACTCGATGAAAATGATGTCGCTGAACCGTTGCCCGCTGCGATTGATGTGATTGTTACTGTTCCGTCAATCGAGTTCGAAACGACTGAAATCAACGGTGTTATGGGTTCGATGACCGTATCTGATGACACACGCGTTTCTAATATACAAATTTCTGCAAATGTCGCCGCCGATAATGAGCGCACCCAAGCCCTTTATGGTCGCGGCGTTAAGGGCTGGAAAATCGCGAAAGTCGTTGAAAGCGTAAGGCCGAACGGCGAACTTGTAAACACTGGTTTCTATTATTATTGTCATGGATATGTTCAGAATATCGCAGAAAGTCCAGCCGAAACCGGCGGCGACGGAAAAGCAGACCTGATCATGAATTGCATTAGTATCAGAAAAATTGATAGTACTGGAAAAGAGTACTATAATTTCGAACGTTTGAATGGAAAGATTGTGATTAATGGCGTCGATTATCGAAGCGAAATCGACAATCTTTTAGGCTGATAAAAGGCCCGCATTGCGGGCCAAATGGCGGCAAAAATGAGCGACGAAAAGATCATTGAATATAAGTTAATTGAGCCGATAACGATTGATAAAGGCGTTGTTTTGGACGTTTTAAAGATGAACTTTAACGGTCTGAAATACGCCGATTTGAAGACGGCGCGTCGAATTCGTCAAGGTATTGTTGGCGATCAAAAGTGTGTTATTCCAAAACTTGACCCTGATTTGCAATTCGCTTTCTCATACGTCGCCGCGCTCAAAGCGACGCCAGGTCTTACACTTGACGATGTCGTCAAATTGTCGCCGCTTGACGTCTTCGAGCTTTCGGAGGTTTGCGCAGACAATTACTTTTTTCGTTGACTTCGAATCGCTTGAAAGATCAATGGTAGGGCTTTCAATGGCTTATCATTGCAGTCTTTTGGAATTGTATAACACGCCTGTTGTTGAAATATATGAGTTGATTGACCTTGCAAATAGTGGCGGATCGGACAAATGACAGATCGAAAAAAAGCACAAATTGAATTAAGCGTTGACGCTGATGCAAAAACAAAAGCAACGGTTCTGCGCGTCAACCAGGCATTTGATAAATTGAGCGATCAGGCAGAAAAACTCAATTTTGATGCGGCGATTTCTGATCTGGAAAAGATCAATGCTGAACTTGTGAAGGCGACGAAAGGACAAAAAAATGTTAAAACCGAACTCGATGCCTATAACGCAAGTATGAAAGCGGCGCTGCGCGGCGTAGACAAGCAGATTGAGCGCATTTTATACACTCAAACGCAAGCCGGAACAGTTGATTTGGAGCGACTTCAGACGTTGAAAAAAGAGTCAGAAACGCGAAAATTGACCAATAAAGAGCTGAAGGAAATCGAGAAGATCGAGTCAAGAATTGCACTTGGAACCGATGAAGAATTGAAGAAACAACTTCAATCTGCAAAGCAATATAAGATTCGTCTCAGGTATGCACAGCAACAAGTCAAGGTGCAAATGCAGACAAATCAGCTTGGTAAGACCGCGCGCGATTTGGCGCGTGAAGATATTAAATTGTGGCGCGATCGCGTCAAGGCAGTAACTGAATATTGGCGCGGGCTTAGTAAGAGCGGAAAGGCTTACGCGGCGCTGAAAACAACGGGCAAAGCTCTTACAAAGACTTTTATGATTGGCGGAGCGGCTGCAATCGGAACGGGCGCGGCGTTGACTGGCGCCGCTTTTGCGTCAGCTGGCGCGCAAATTGAAAAAGAAATGGCATTGCATCGATTTGGCGGCCCGCTCGCCGAAGATGAGAAGAGCGCCGTCCTCTCTGATCTTCGAATTCGAACTGGCGCGGACTATACAAGAATTGTCGAAGCGATAAATTCAGTTCAAACGTTGCTCGGAAAAAACATTTCAAAAGCCGATCTGATGACGGCGACAATCGCGGAATTGAGGACGCCTGGCGCGGCGGCTCTTTTCCAGACTCAAACAGGCGCGGCGTCGGCTGAAGATTTGGCGAAGTATGCAAATCGCATGAGAGCTATTCAAAAAGAAACCGGTTCGAGCGTTGAACAAATATCACAATCAGCGGCGTTCGCTTCAAATATTAGAAATCGGCAAATATCCAGCGCGTCGCAATCTGAAATTCAAGCGTTATACCTTGCATTGCAAGCGTCAGGCGCTTTCGATTCAGATTCCGAAATGGAACAGGCATTTAATAGATTTCTTCGAATGCAAGCGCGTTCCGGCGAAAATATTTTTGAATACGCACAAAAGTATAATTGGACGTTTGGAAAATGGCAACAGACCGCGCGCAATCAAATAACGTCAGGCATTCAGAGCATTGATTTCGGTGCGCTTTCAGCTGCTTCGCAAAAGGCCGATAGTGAACTTAAAATGAGCGCCGCCGAACGCGCGTCGGCTGATTTGCGCCGATTTGAGGAACGCAAAAATCAGTTATTACAACATGTTCTTGAAAAGACCGTTCCTATGTTCGAGAAAATGATGAATTGGGCGCGCGTCAATTTGCCTGGCTTTATCACTGATGCGTTGAAATTTTTCCGTGCTGACGAATCGCTGATCAAGGCTAGTCAACGATTTGAGCAGGATGTTCGCGACGAATTGCAAGCTGAAAAACGTCCGCTTGAACAAAAAACTATGGCGCTGATTGACGAATGGACGGATAAGGGGTTATTCGATGAATCGAATCGCGAACTTGTAAAATATATCGTTGATGAAATGGGAAAAGCGGTAACGGTCGATGATTTGGAAAAGACGTTAAAGCGATTGAATATTTATGAAGACGTTCAAAAAATGGATGTTGTTGATGATACGCGGATTCAACAAAAAGCAATGGGTGGTCTCTATCGAGGCCCGGCACTTGTTGGCGAACGCGGTTCAGAGCTTAATCTTGCATTGCCTCTTGATCATGATAAGGCTGCGCGCGCAAGTAATATTATTCAAAACGTAACGCAAACGATAACGCTTCAGAATTCGCCTTCAAGCCTTTCTTTTTCGCAAGCGATCAAAAATAAAGGATTCAACAAATCCGCGTTTCTTGGCTCAATTCAGCCGCTCTAATGGAGGGTCTAAAGATGAAATTCGATGATGATATCAAGGGCTTGAAGCCACATATAAAAATTGCAATTCAGATTGAACGAAACGCCGCGCGCGAAAAGGCCCGAAAATTGACCTTTGCGCGCGTCGAATATGAAGACGCACAAGAAGACGTCGAAGATGAAGAAAGCGGCGAGAAGGCCGAAATTTCTGAATCAATCGACATCGAGGACGATTTGTCTGAAAACACGCCGCAGGACGCCGCGCCACGTCGGCGCGGACGTCCCAAAAAGAGGAGGCATTGATCATGATCGCGAACGCTGGTAGCACATGGGACATGATCGCGTATGACGCGTTAGGCGACGAGTTCGCAATAAACGACGTCATGAAGGAGAATCGGCGAGATTATGCCGATGTCGTAATTTTTGAAGGCGGCGAAGAAATTACAATTTCTGAAACGTCATATCAGAAAGCTGCAATCGTTGAGCCGCCGTGGGTTAAGCAATGATAAATTTTTATTTCGGAAATATTGAAATTCCGTTTCCGCTTATCAGCGCTTTTTCTTATAGTAAGCGCGCGCGTGCAATTCAGCATAGAAACGGCTTCGTGTCAACGCGCGGTTTTGAGGCGTCGGAGGTATCAATCAGAATAGCATTAAACCGCGCGAATTGCAACGTTTTAGGCGTGTCATTCAATGATCTATTGAATACATTCCGAACTCTTAATATATCGAGATCGTCGGAAAAAGCCATGCTATATTTGGGCGCGGTTCCGATCATGGGAACCGTCAAATTTGCAATCACGTCAACGAATATTTCTGAAACGTCTGATTGCTGTTTGGCTGATGCTGCTGAAATCGAGTTGATCTTTTCGCCTGTTGATGTCATTCCAAAACAAGAAGAAAACTTCGATTTTGTGAACAGGTCGGAATTCCCGAACATCTCAATTCTTGAAAACTCGCTTGAAGATTTCGGTGTCCCGGTCAAAGTTGAAGCATTCCAGCAAACAGAGTCTGAAACACAAATCGAGCTTGCGATTGGCGCTGATTCTGATGTTCTTGACTTGCAATCATGGATTGAACCGCTTTTGGAATTTATAAAAATTCCGATTTCAGGCGTTTTGACGTCAATCCAGACGGTGACGTCTTGCGAATGTAGTGATGGTGCAATTCGCTTGAATTTATCATTTTTCAGCGCCGCCGCGCGTCGTGTATTTTCGCACACCTACGAAGACACAACCACGCGCGCAATTCTCGCCGATGTCGCCGCGCGCGGTGAATTCCTGATCGGTTCGGTTCCGGACATTCCAATCAAATATTATGCAATTCACGGTTTGAATGCTGTTCAGGCGCTTTCGCAAGTCGCCGAAAATATCGGCTGTTTAGTGAATTTCAACGGAAACATTATTAATATAGTCAAGGTTCCTCGCCGCGCTGAAATCGTTGAAGCGAAGACACTTCTTGAAGCGTCTTCAGAAAACATTGAAGCGACGCCGAAAATCACAGGTGTCGTGCTTAAATGCGGTTGGAATGATTACAAATTTGGGGACATGAGCAATTCCATAACGGTTGATTTGCCTTTCAATCCTTTGGACGAAGCAGCGATCAGCGAGAATCTTTTGAATTATTTGAATTACAAATTGAATTCGATAGATGTTGAATTGCCGATTGATTCGCAAATTGTTCAACATTCCCCAGTTAAGATCGTTAAGGGATCGAATGAACTATTGGGGCTTGTTGATAGCTTCACAACGGATTATTGCACTGGTCAAATGAAACTTCATGTTTGCTTACTATAAAAGGTGGTGAAAATGATAATTACAATATTTGTGGTTGATTCTCTCTTATCTTATGATTCGAGTCGTCAGAACGCATGTAGGGGTCACATGCAATCAAACAACGATATCAGCGGAATTGTCTTTTTGCCGCCCTACTTGATGCCTGAACAAACAGGTATTCGCGCGGGATCTGAAATTGTCGTTATATTTGACCAAAAGTCTGGTTTTGGAGTCGCTCAAATCGGACTGGGTGACGCTGAATTCAACGGGAAAATGAATTATGATATTAAGACGACTGGATCGATTGAAGCGGATAACGACGTTAAGACGGGTAGAATTTCGCTTAAAGAGCATATTCATTCAGCGACATTAAACGTCGAAGGTGTGACGGCGGACGGCGTCGCTGTAAGCGGCGCGGCGACTGGCAACACAGGCGCTGCAACGGGGCTAGGATTATGATTCCACAAACGGCAAATAAGCAGAATTGTTTGATTGATATCAAGACCGGCGAGGAATTTATATTTCCGTTCGGCGTGTCGCTTCTTCGCGGAAAAACCGTTTCTACACGCGCGACGCGTCGCATTGATGCAACGCGACGTTGCCAGGATTTAGTGCGGCGTCTTGGAGTCCAGGCCCAAACGATCAGCGTGTCATTTGTGCTTAACCGTCTGGATGTTGATATTAATACAATTCCTCAAATCGAATCGCTTGTTGGGCGTGAATTTGAGCTGTTTTTCAATCAATTTTTTTATGGCGAGTTCTGCGTGATCGAGTCCACGTTTGCATTGACGCTTGACGGCGTCAGCGGCTTGACGTCGCTTTCAGTGACGTTGTCATTGACGGAACGCTTCAAACGTCCGGCAACGCCTCCAAAAATCGATATTCATACACTTTAAAGGGGGTTGAGATGAATTCTTATAAGCAATGTGTATTAAACGCGTGTCGTTGTCGCAAGGGTTCACACGTTCTTTTTCGCGGCTTTGGCCTGAATGCGGTTGATGAACCGGCGAAAAATCCACGCCTGGAACTTGCAAAACTCTTTCAAACATATTATCCAGAAATCACATCTTTTAAAATCACGCCCAAAACAGGCGATTTCGAAAGTGGTTCGTTCAATTACGACGTCGTTATTAATGGCGTCATTCCGGAGAATTGACAATGACAAGCGACTTTTTGAAAATGACAGTAAGCGAAATTCTTAATATTTATAGGAAAAAATATTATGAACAAACCGGTCAAACGCTGCGTATTGGTTCGGATGATATGACAACGGCGGCAATTCATGCTTATGTTTACGGCGTGCTTTCAAACGCGATAAATTACGCATTCCAGAACAGCGTGTTAAGTGGCGCGTCGGGGGAATGGCTTGATGCAATCGGCGAAACGTGGAATGTGGCTCGGCCTTCAGCGACGAAGGCGAGTGCAATGTTTAATATCAAATCTCAATTTCCATTGACGTTGCAAATTGGCGCGCTGCGCGTCTCTGACAATGCCGGACACATCTTTTCAAACTCGGTTGAATTCAGCGTGACGCCTGGTGACGTTGGCGCGTATGTCTCTTGCGAGGCTGAACAGCCAGGAAGCGATTATAATAATATTCCTATTGGTGAGGTCAATGTTTTGGTGGCGCCTGAAGGAATTGGCATTTATTCCGCCGAAAACATAACATTGACAGGCGGTGGAACAGACGCCTTCGCCGATACGGCTGAAGGTGATGATATTTATCGAGAATATATAAAAACACAGCGAAAAACGCCGCTTGTCGGCGCGTCGTCGGCGTCATATCTTGCGAAGGTTTGGAGCGTTGAAGGAAACAGAATATTTGACGCGTGTGTGTTGGAATACGGCGACGCCGATTATACTCCTGGCAAAGTGAAGATCAGGCTGATAAGCAAAAATTCTGAATATTCCGCTGATGTCGTCGAACGCGTGAAGGCGGCATGTTCCGCCGCCGATTTCCGCGCGATCGGCGATCTTGTGGAAGTCTCTGAGGCGTCGCAGATGATCTATAACCCGTGGTCAAGTGGCTTCAGATTGTTTTATCCAATGAAGTTTAAAACCATTGCAGAAAGCCATTTAAACCGCGTTGTCGCCGATTATAAGAGCTATTTGATGCAAGGGTTCAACCGTCCTTTCAGCGAAGCGGAATTAATAAAAAGACTGACGACAATCGACAAAAAAGGCGTTTATGCGCTTGAAGCGAATATCGCGCGCAATGACCCGAACCCGCTTCGATACGACGCGGAAAAAGGGAAAATTATTAATATCACATCATTGACGCAGTTTTATTATACAATTACATATATGTAGAGGGCTGATCAATGAAATTACATGATATAAAATCGGCTCAATTATTGCCTGAATTCGCGGCTGAAAAGGCTTATACGTGCGAAGCGCTTGACGAAATTGTAAAAAGCATTGATGCGCGGCGTCCGGCGTTGTCGCAAGGTTTCACGATGGCGGCGATTGAAGCAATGACTGACGAAGAATTGCAGGCCGCCTATGATGATTTGGATTTGGCGATTTATTACCCCGATTTAAGCCGCCGAACACGAAACATCATGCTTTATCTTGAGTATCGAATCATTGAAAGGCTTGGAACGCCGCGCGCCGTCGAAACGATGGTGCAATATTGCATCGGCGAAGAAACGCCGATACAACTTCAAATTGTTGACAATCTGGCATTTGATCAATACGGCGATCTTATCGATGAAAGTTTATTGCATTATTTCGATGCAATCATTGAAATTCAAGATGTTTCACAAGTATCATTTGACATATTCTTCAAGAAGCGCATTCTTGAAAATATATTGAAATTTGATCGGAATTCAAAGGCGTTGCGAAATCTTGCGCTGTCATTTGAACCAACGCGCGCAAATGTTCATATTTACCCGAATTGCACGATTTGCACCGTGACAAGAACAAACGCCGCGTTGCGGCCTGTTCTTGTCGGTGAATCTGGTTGGATGACAGACGCAGGCGACGAGCCTTTTGAAGCGCCGCGCGGCGTGTTTGATATGTCTTCGATTGAATTATATTATGGCGGCGGCGAGCCGCTTTTCATGGACGAAATCACGGAAAAGAAAGGCTATTTGCGATCTTCAGCATATCAGAACGCAAACCGCGCGCTGGCGGCAAACACTGAGTATTATTTATATCCTGAAGGCGCAGATTCGACGATTGACGGCGACGCGTTGAAGAATTATATATTAACCGGCGCATTCACCGTTGCGGCGGTTTCTGTTGATATTACAGGCGCGGCATTGATCGTCAGTGGCGGAAAACTTAAACTTGTTTGGGGGCCTGTTGGGGCGTCAGTTTGTTATATTACATATAAGGAGGTTTAGAAATGAGTGCAGGCGGTTTTAAGTATGAAAAGGTGACAATCACTTCGAATTCGTCTGATTATGCGACTTGTGACGACTGGTGTGTGTTTGTCCATTTGAGGCGTTGCGAGGCATTTTTAAGGGCAACAGAGCGAGAAAATGCGCACTGGTTGCCAGTGCATACCAACGAAACAGGCGAAGACGCCGCAAATGTGAATTATGATGATAATAACACAGTTGAAATTTATATAATTCCATTTTATAATAATTCAAATTATCCGGCTTATGTTTCATATTTCCGCAATCCAACGACGCTTTCAGAATATGCAATCATTACAGGCGCGGGATTCAGCTTCAATTCATCGTCGTCAACGTCGGCATACATCAATCCTGCGCGGCTGAATCAACTTTGTCCGACGAATACAAATTACTATATGGCTTTTTCTTTTGCTCATGCGATGTGCATGAAAGGCGCATTTGCAAGTTATAATTTAACGTCTTCAAGTGTTGCTACAAATGAGATTCCGGTGACGCCTCAATACGGAACGTGTCAGTCAATCGCGAGTAGCGCGGATACGCACAGTTATAGCATGATTTATAATTATACCAATTCGAGTTATAATAACAAATCATACTCATTCGGCTTTGCCGTGAAAGGCGACGTCGTGATTTCGATCTACTCATACGAAGGAAACACGCCGGTCTGGTCGATTATTGGCGAGATATTTTATAATGATGCGATCGGCGGAAATCCCTACGGTGTATTGTGTTGTCCGCACAATACGACATCAGACCTTTTGACAGCTTTTTCAGCCCAAAATTGGGTTGATGGCTGGGACGCTCATTTAAGTGTCATTGATGCGAACGGTGATAAATTTCCGTCAAAAACGATTCATGATAGTAATGCGAATTATTTATTAAATAGGTGTATGCCGTCGTTTCTTTGCGCGCGTCCGAACGCTACTATTCCTGCGCGGCTTGCTTACGGCGCGCTTTGCTGCGCGTTCCACACAAACACAAATCTGTCCATTTCTGGCATTGATAGCGATGGAAATATTATGAAGGGGTATATAAACACTGATGTTTTGCGCGTCGTGTCTTCGCGATTGTGTACAAACGCGGGTTCGATTTTTCAAGGCGGCAATTTCATTTCGATGTCCATTTCAAACGCGACAACGGCGGGCGTTTTGGGTATTCTTCTTGGTTGGGACGCATCAAACGGCGCATTATAATAATTTGGAGGTGTCATAATGTCAGGATTTGCAAATCATACATTGACCGCCGCTGGTCTTACAGCCCTTGCGCAAGCAACGGTATTACAACCGGTTCATTTTACAAAAATCATGGCGTCAGCGACATATTACGAGCCGCAAAACGTGTCAATGGCTGATCTTGAAATCACGGGCACGATTGCGAGCGCGGGCGCTGCGGGCAACGTTTCGCGCGTCGTCGGTGCGCTTTACGGCGCCGATGAAGAAGGTGAAATTATAAAAACCGTTGCGCTCATTGGATATTTGACCGATCCGAACGATGAAATTATAATTTCAGCGGCAAGTGATGCGGCGTCAACAATGCACACTTCAAGCATTTATGCGTCATACGTCAATTTCGAATTTGGATTTGATGAATTGACTCCCGGAACATTCACTTCTTCGTCGGGCGCTTTTGCGCTTCAGACCGATCTTGAACGCTTTGTTTCGATGCACGCAGCAGGCGATTTGAGCGAGGGCGAAGATCAGACCATTCTTGGTCATAAGACATTTGCGGGAAATGTTACAATTACGGGCTATTTGTCGATTATTGGTATATATTGCGAAACGCTCGCCGCCGTAAATGATGATATATTTATTGGCACTGAAGAAGACGCTTCTTCAAACGTTGATCTTATAATTAGACTTAACACGACGATTAACGGACATTTGACGGCAAATTCAGCGGACTTCAATTATATTACATTAAACAGTTCTTTAACCGTCGGTTCATCGATCACATGCAACGGCGGGTTGAGCGTCGGCGGCGATGCGCAGATAGACGGCGCGCTTTTGATCGGCTGCGGCTGCGCCGTTTCTGACGATTTGACGGCGTCGCGGATTTTTGGCGAGGTGTCGTCTTTATATGGAACGGGGCGCGGCGCGTTTGTAAAAATTCGCGTCAGCTTAAACGGTTCGAGCGGTTCGAGCGGCGCAGCGTCACTGGCGCGCGGCGCCGTCGTCGCCGACGGCGAAACCGTACACACAACCGGCGTCGATCAAACACTTATCATTACAAGCAGCGACATCGCGGTGACGTCTTCAACGCGTTTCGCGCTCTTACATGCGATCTCGCCGTCATACAGCGGATTGACATCAACGCCGATCGAAGTCGATGCGATCGTGACAGCGGTCTGAATTTTTTCTCGCGCCGTGTATCCTGGCTTTTGAGAACGCAGGAAAACGGCGCGGCGTCATGGTTTGCGAACTTTCGAAAAAAAAGTGAATTTTTTTTTCGTTTCTCTGTTGCACTGGTTTTAAAGTGGTGCTAAAAAGCACTTGTCAAGAGGGACACGGGGTTCCGACGACAAACAACATCATGAGAAGGAGAACAACAAATGATGACTTACAACGGTTCAAATCTTTATTTTCGTTTGATTTATGGCATTAAACGCAATGGCGAGGGTGACGAATATTCTGATGGAATTCTCTATGAATCATTTGGCGAAGCCTCGAAAAATCAACGACGTTGGTTTGAAAGCGAAATTGAAGAAATACGCGTTCATGCTTATCGTGATCGTATCAGAGAAACGGCAATTTGCCGCATTCAGCCGGTGACGATTGACGAGGACGGCATTGAGGATCACGTTGATTTGCCATTTGATGGCGAATTTGAGGAGTTGGCGCGCCGCGTTGATGATTCGTTCATGAGTATGAATGGCGAGGATATCACACGCCATTACACGCAATACATGGGATCCGATGACGAGGATTAGGAATGCGGCGCCACGCGTCGGCGCCGTCGGAAAAGGAGAAAAGACAATGGTTTGCGAAATTGGCGAAATTTACGGTCGTCTTCGCGTCGTTGGCGAAGCGGGCAAAAGAGCGGGGCAACGGTATGTTGAGTGTGAATGCAGCTGCGGAAAACGTTGTGTTGTGGCGGTGAAGCGCTTGCGATCAGGAGAAACGCAGTCTTGCGGTTGTCTTCGAAGCGAACGACTTTCAACGCTTCTTCGCGGAAACCCGCGCGGTTCAACGAAATGAGATACGACGAAAAAAAAGTGAATTTTTTTTATTTTGGGTGTTGCACTGGTTTTAAAGTGGTGCTAAAAAGGGTCTTGTCAAGAGGGACACGGGGTTCCGAAAGACGAAAAAATTAAATGCAAGGAGAACAGACCATGACAACGTATGCAACAATCGCAATTCGAATCTTCAAGAAGTTGGCAAAAGCTGGAACGGATGACGCGAAAGCGTGGGAAAAATACGTGAAATTTGCCGACGGCGAAAGCGCAAAAGACATCTGGCGACTGATTGAAGCGTGCAATCGCAGACATTGGTTCTTTTTCCACGGAAAAAAAAACACGCCTTGCGGCATCGCGAATGCCAAAAAAACGTTTGGTCACAAAGTCGTTTGCGCCTTCGTAAACGCCTGCTATGACGCGATCAGCCCGAAAGCGAGCTATACATGTACACATGATCTTGACGATTTGAGCTACACGCGTGAAGGGCTGGAAATCTTCGCGAAACGCATGGTTGAAACCGCTTGGTGTGTGTGTAAGGACAACCAAAATATTTTCGATGAGATCGTTTTCGATCAGGCAAAATATGAAGCGTATAGCGGCGATTGGGACTACGATTCGAAATACAGCTGGTAAATGAGAACCGGCGCCCGCGCTGGCGGGCGCATCATTCAAGGGAGAATTCGAGATGATGAAAATTAATTTTGATAGAATTTTTAACCGTGGCGAAGTAAATGCGAAAGAATTGATCGCGAATCGTAGTTTCTTCGTCGTCTATGATTTAAACGACATCGCGGTTTTCGAAGATCGAAACGCCGCCGAATCTTGCGCGCGTGAATGGCTTCGGATACAAGCCGAAAACATCGAGCCGCCGTTGTGCCATGACTGGCGCGGTTTGATCGCAGCGTTTGTGACTGTGCCGCCGCATCACGCCGCGCGTCGCGACGATGGCGACGTAGTGGTAGCCTGCTGCGAAATCGCCGACGATTTCGAGATCGACGTCAAAAACGAAGACGCCGTTGAAATCGTGGAAAAAGATCGTTTTGGATTTGGAGATTTTGAGTTTACCGACGAAGAAACTTTTTCAGGCGCGATCGCCTACGCGATCGCACTTGACAACCTGCGCGCGCGTCGGGCTGATCGCCGCGCCGCGAAAAAAGCCGCAAAAGCGGCCCGAAAAGCCGCCGCGTTGAATCGTCTTGGCATGATGGGGGTTAGCAATGGTGTGCGAAGTTGGTGAAAAATTTGGCCGTCTTACAGTTGTCGGAGAAGCGGCGCGGCGCAGCGGACAGCGGTATGTTGAATGTGCTTGCGCTTGCGGCGCCCGGGTCACGGTCGCCGTCAAAAATCTTCGTTCGGGCGCCGTCAGGTCTTGTGGCTGCTTGCGACGCGCGCGCATGAAGGCTATATCAAAATTGAAATTTGAATGATAGCAGCCCGCCGTTTTGGCGGGCTTTTTTTTGCCCGTTTGCCTGCGCCGACGATCAGGATCACGACGACGACGATCACGATGATCGATGATGATCAGGATCACGATCCAGACGACGACGAAAAAAAGGCGTTCCGAACGGAACGCCTTTTTTGTCTCTCATATAGCGTCTATGAGAAGGGAACGGCGAACACTTTACGCGCGTCAAAAATCGTTGTCAACACTTAAAGCATTCAGCGTGCAATTTTTCTTGAAATCGTCGGCAGCCTTTGAAGACACAAAAAAAAGGTGCAGAAAGCTGACTGCACCTTTTTCGCTCGGAATACAATTGGAAAGATTGTGATGAGCGGCAAGCCTTTTACTCTTTTTCAAAGTCCGCGTCAAGGCTTAATTTTTCAAGTGAACAAAAAGTTGCGAAGTCCGCCGCTGCCTTCATGCTTTCGCGTTGGTGATACAGGCGCAACGCGTCACTTTGCGCCGCTTCACGCGCGCGAAAAAGCTGCTGTTCAAGATTGAATGTTGTTACATTTTCCACGATTTCTTTTGTCAGCGCCTCGCGTTCGTCGTTGTCCTTAGCGTGATCACGCGCGCTTTTCAAACAGGCGATTTCGAGAATTGGAATTTCAGAAAATTTTTGCGAGTATTCAAATTTCCGTGTTGACAATGTTTTTTCATACGGCGTCAAAAATTCGTCAAGGTCGTATGTTTCGACGCATTCAGCGAGGACTTCGAACGCCGACGGCATGAAGCGCGGCGTTTTCTTCGCGGCGCGTCGAAACGCCGCACGCGCGTCCTGGTATGAGTATTCATACAGCGTTCTAAACCAGCTGATCGCGGTCAATTTTTTTTCTTCAGGCGTCAAGCGCGGCGCAGACGGGTAGAGCGTCCACGCTTCAGACAATAACAATCGTGTTTCGAGAAGATTCATAATATATAATCCTTTATATAATTAAAAGATGTTTTTTCCACGCATGGTCAAGTTTTGCATTTCGTCTTTAGGTCGCAGATCGCCGATCAGCGATTTTTCTTTCATATACTCGAAAGCGCTGAACCCGTTATCAAGCGGCCTCAAAACACCTTCATCAATACACAAATCCCAAACCTTCACGACGTCTTTTTGTGGCAATTTGAGCAGCGCTGCGAGTTCATCGGCGCTTTTCCAGTGCATCGCGTCGGCGCTTTCCGATAGAATGCGAATGAGTATGAGAACGCGGTTTGTGGCGTTCCGATCGCCGCGCCCGGCTGATAATTGACAAATTTTGAAAATGCGCCAGTCGAATAATTCGGACGAAAACTTGAACCACATTATTATATAATTCCTTATGGCGGCGGCGCTGAAGCGCGCCGCGTTGTTATTGCATCTTTTCGCGCGCTTTCAGCGCATTTCCCAAACATCGAATTTCGGTATCATTGAACGCGTCAATTTCCTTTATTTCGTCAGTTTTGAGAAGATCGGCGAAATCTCTTAATATACTTTCGCGCGTTTCGCCGTTATTGAAGCGTTTCGCCGCGTTCAAATTGACATAAGCCCGCGCGCGATCGGCGTTTGATTGCGTTGTTTCCGTCGTCGCCGATGGCGTCGGCGCCGCTGCTGGTTTCCCGGTCAGCCATGCGCCGATTTTCTCGCCAGTGTGGACATCGATCACATGAGGCGCATTGAATATCATTGTTTGATCTTTCAAGGCGTCAGCAATATGATTTTCGCGTTTAATATCAAAGAAAATCGTGAATTCGTATTCTATTCCTTCGCGTTGCATTGGCTCTATTCCAATGCGTTTTACGACTGTTTTTCCGTCGTCGTCCTTAAAAATTACAGTCGTCGGTTTGCTTCGGATCGTACAAATTATATTAATATTTGCTTGTTGTATTGCATCAATGAACGCCTGATGGCGCGGCGTGACTTCGCTCCATGCTGCGGTGGAATTCCCTTTGTATTGAGTTCGCGTCAGATAATTTTGTATATCCAAACAGCCACCGCGCCCAAACCATTCATGCGTGATTGAATCAATGATTAGTGTTGTGTAACTGGCCTTTTCGGCTTCTCTAATGACATTTATAAAATATTCCGGACAAAATCCAAATTTCCCGGCTCTCTCATTCCAGACGTCGAAATCGAATTCGTCGGCTTTCAAAGCGACGCTTGTGTTTTCCGTGTCCAATACAGCGATTTTTCCGCCTAAACCTTGCGCGATGAGAAGCGCGCCTGTCGTTTTCCCTGCGCCAGATTGTCCGCACACGGCGATTTTGATTGACGCTGCTGATTTAATAGCTTTGACGAATGACATTTCTCACCTCTTTTTTTTATTATTTTAAAAGATTCAGGATTTTTTCGCGGACATTGTCACGCTTGTCGATGATGGCGCAGCGGTCGATCATTGCGATCGCATCGCGCGGCGCGGCGTGTTTGAAGGCTTTGAGCGTGACGCCTGGCTTGTAGACGGTGACGACAAGCGGCGTTTTGCCCTTACACACGCATTCAATTACATGAAGATTTTTCGGCGCTTTGACGTCGATTTGCAAGTAGTCGGCGGCGTTTTCGGAATCAGCGGCGGCGAAGGAACACAAGCGGAGATTTTTCATTTTTTGGCCTCTCAAGTACGCGCGATGCGCAGAAAAAAACAGCCGGACGGTGCAAGCGCGGAATCAGACGCGTCGTCGTTTTCCTCGCCGGTATGGTTCCGGCGGGTTTTCTATGGCGGCGAACGCCCGGCTGATAAAGACTTTTCGAGGAGGTTCACACGATCGTGTGCTGTTCGGCCCTTGCATGGCCAACGCGTCAATGGTATCACGGCGCCGATGCCGTGTCAAGTTTTTAAACCGCATTTAAATCCCATTTAAACCGCATTTAAATCCCATTTAAATCCCATTTAAATCCCATTTAAATCCCATTTAAATCCCATTTAAATCCCATTTAAATCCCATTTAAATCCAATTTAAATCCCATTTAAATCCAATTTAAATCCAATTTAAATCCCATTTAAATCGCGTTCAACGCGCGCGCGTCTTCATTAGAATAAAGAATAAAGAATATAGAAAAAAGAAATAGAGGAGAATTCGCGCACACGCGCGGGCGCATACGCGGGCGCGTTGATCGAACTTTCCGAAATTTTCGGAGCATTAACGACAAAAACAGATTGACACACACGCAAATCAAGACTATAAGCCAAAATCAACGCCGACGGTTAAATATTCTCAACTTCAACGAATCAACTCGAAACGCCGTCAGCGTTTACCCTCTTAACCAAACACACGCAAGAAGCCCGAAATTTTGACCAAATTTGAAAACTTTGGACGCTGGACGGGTAAAGAGGCGCCGAAGATCGAAAACGCGTCAGAGGGCAAAAAAAACGCGTTTGTCGATGTGGTTGATTTTTTGGTGTTGGTCGGTGAAATTTGGGTCGTTTTTTCGGTTTCTTCAAATTCTTATTAAGAAATCGAAGTTTTGAAAATTTGGCACATGGAGAAGATGCGAATGAGAAAAAGTGGTTATTTGATCATTGAAGGCAATATCGGTGCAGGAAAATCGACGCTGGCGAAGGCATTGACGGACGCTTTCAGACGCGCGTGTTTGCACGCGGAATTCTTGCCCGAACCAGACGAATCCACAAACCCTTTTCTGAAGCCGTATTGTGAGGATTCGCCGCGCTGGTCGTATACAATGCAATGTCATTTGCTTCATCGTCGCTTTGCGTCGACGATGTACGCGCAAACTGGCGCAATGACGGGCCGTGGCTGGTACATTATGGATCGATCGTTTTTCGGCGACCTGTGTTTCGCGAATGTGCAACGGAAAGACGGTTTCTTCACTGACGACGAATTCAAATCATACGTTGGAAATAATAACATTCTTCGAACCTTCCTTCATTATCCGACGGCGGCGATATTCTTGGACGTCACGCCTGAAGAATGCGTCAGACGCATGAAAAGACGCATGGAAAAAAACACGGGCCGCAAATGCGAAGAAAATTACAATTTGGATTACTTCAAATCACTTCAGGGCGAAATCACAAATTTGGCCTGTTTCCTGACGTCCAAATGTTCTTATTTGAAGGTGTTGCAATGGAACAGCGAAAAGAACGCCGAACAGATTGACGCAGTTTGTGATGAGCTTGTGGCGGATTTAACGGCGTGCGACATCGTTGAACCGTATGACGTCTATTCACCGTGGGGAGTTGATGCGGGTAAACTGTGGCAAATCGACACGACTGAACGCATTGAGGACGACTTAAAAGCGCTTGCCGCGCGTGAACACAATTCTTGATGATCGCGGCGCGCTGCGCCGCGTTTGGGGTTCTTATGATTGTATTTCGGCTTGAAAAAATGCACGCAATCGCGCGGAAAATGAAACCTGCGTTGTATATAGGCCGATACGGCGTCACAAATGGCGTCAGGCGCGAATTTTTGACGCGAACGGGCTTTTTTACGATCAAAGTTCAGCCGTCATTTAACGGCAATTTTGACACATTGCTTCGAGCTATTCCAGGCGCCGTCGTCGTCAAGACGCCGAAATTATACAAAGGACGCCTGCTTATGGTCTTCAGATCATGCGAATTAACAGAATTATCCACATTTCCACAATAATATCAATATTTCTGTTGATAACTGTTGGCGCGATTGTGATAATGCGTCAGCGCACCGATCTGGCGCAGGCATCTTCAGACGCCGCCGCGATGGCGTCACGTCTTCAGGCCGCCGAAGCCGAAAACGCGCGTCTTGAAAATCTTAATAAGCGGCTGAACGCCGCGTTTGAAGCGCTTCAAGCCACACAATCGGAGGCAAGAAAAGAACATGAACAGCGAGAAAATCTTATTAAGAATTCGCAAAGTTCAAAAAATTGGCGGTCTGATCCTTTGCCCGTTGATCTTGCCCGGCTGCTGTGCGACGCCGCAAACTCACTGTGCGACGATGGCGCCGCCGTCGGCGCTGATGATGGCGACGAATGAAGACCTGATTTTATACACTTCAAGGCTGATTGAAGCGTTCAAGGTCTGCGCTGCGCGCGTTGATGCGATAAGGAGCTATTACGATGAATGACATTATCACAGGCGCCCAAACCTTTTCAACTTATGGATTATACGCCGTTTCCGTCGCACTGGTTGCAGTTGTCATTTTTTTGTATAAAAAAGTGAATGAACTCGAAAAAGAGCTTCGAACGACAATCAAGCAAAACGCAGACGATAACAACAAAATCCACGTTCAAATGGCTTCAGAAAACGCGCGGCTGATCGCGCAAACGTCCGAAGCCCTCAAAGATAATACAAAAGCATTCATCGACTTTCAAGAAGCGCTTAACTCACTAAAAGTCACGGTGCAAATGCTTTTGGAAAGAGTGAAGAAATGATAATCAATCGCGATTATATAAATCCTTCATATTACATTGACGACGAAGGCCGACGGCTGGCGCGGTTTGGCGTTCGGGTCAATCCCAAAATCGAATGGATTGTTATCCATTACACGGGTTCGCGCCGCATTCAAGGCCGCGCGTCGCAAATCGCGAAATCGTCAAAAGGCTGGAAATCACAGAAATCGACACATTATTTCGTCGGCGACGATGGCGTATTTCAGACCGTCGAAGATTCTCGACGCGCCTATCATTGCGGGCCTTATAGCGAAGATAATA
The DNA here is from genome assembly GCA_045587165.1 of Alphaproteobacteria bacterium. Taxonomy (GTDB): domain Bacteria; phylum Pseudomonadota; class Alphaproteobacteria; order CAAGCB01; family CAG-977; genus UBA11549. The sequence continues at coordinate 27,814 of JAZNBT010000106.1, forward strand.
AATGCGCAGCTTGTAATAATAATTCGATTGGTGTTGATCTGGTCGAACACAAACGCGCGTCATGGAGTGGCGATGTGAATGATCGTGACTGGTATTTCACAGCCGAAACATTGCGCAACGGCGCCGAACTTGTCGCAATGCTTGCGGACAAATACAATATTCATGATGATCATATCATTCGACATTTCGACATTACCGGGAAATGGTGTCCACGGCCTTTCGTCGGAGACGATGTCAACGAAGTGACGAAAACAACGGGCGAGTGTAATTGGGTATCATTCCGGCTTCTTGTGCATGAATTGAGAGGTTGAATGTGGCGTTCGGTTTGCCTTATATCGGCTCTAAAAGCGCTTATGCGACGAAAATTCTTGACGCGTTGCCCGCAGGCGCGCGGCTTGTCGATCTGTTCGCTGGTGGTTGCAGCATCACAGATTGCGCGCTGCGCCAGTATTACGACAAATGGCGTCGTGTGTTGGCGTGTGATGTCAACGGCGCGCCGTTGGAGCTATACAAACGCGCGCTTCAAGGCGGGCCGTTTAATTATAATTGGGTGACGCGTGAAGAATTCCACGCAAGCGCAGACTATGAAACGCGGCTGATATGGTCGTTTAATTACGATTTGAAATCATACATTTATTCGAAGCGTGACGAAGCGACGAAACGCGATGTTGAAGAATGGATCGTTCATGGCGCAATATGTCATTATTCGGACGTTTGGACTACACACACACCGCCGACGATTGACAAATTGAATGATCGTCTGGATTGGTGCAAGAATCATTTATTTGGACGCAGATTTGTTGATAGAATTAACAGGCTTCAACGGCTTGAATCCCTTCACAGGCTTGAATCCCTTCAACGGCTTGAATCCCTTCAACAATCTTATGAAAATTATGTGTATAATCCCGGTGACGTCGTATATTGCGATATTCCCTATTATAACACGAAATGCGAACAATATGGCGAGGAATTCAATCACGCCGCGTTTTATAATTGGTCGAGATCGGCGCCGTTTGATGTCTTTGTGTCGGAACGCAGAATCGTCGATCTGCGCGATATGTATGACGCGTTCACCGTGCAAAATCGGTTTGTGAATGGTCGAAAAGAGTGTGAATTTTTGCTCAAATTATGATTTTTTTTGTTGCGCGCGGCGGCTGATTCTGGTAGAAGACAAGCAACGGCAACGGTTACACAATGCGCCGCTGTGGTGCGGCGCTTTTTATCATAACTGCATGGAGAAAATCATGGTGAATCCGTATCACTTCGAGTCATTGAGTTCTGATCATATTCATGAGCTTGTCACGTCTGATCACTGGATCATTCGTCTTTTTGGCGAATACCTAGAACTGCGCAAACGCGCATTGCGCCTTAAAGGCGAGCTTTCGTGTGAAGACATTAAAGAAAATCCTGATATTGCCTTCAATGACATGGAAAAACAATATGACATTCAAATCGAGTATGCAAAAGTACTTGAAAGCCGCCTAATGTCTTTGTTTTTGGTCAATTACAAAGAAAAATTTGAAGATGCTGATCGAATGTGTCTTGCATATTCGACAACGCTGATGAATCACGGGCTTGAAGGCGAAGGCGGTGAAAATGTTGATCGATGATGGCGAAGATCAGCGCAAACAGGCGCAGGCCGTAGACGAAAACGCCGCGCGCAAGCGGCGCGAAATCTTAAAAGCATATTATTATAAGAATCGTGAAGCCATTCTTGAAAGTCGTCGAAAACCGGGCCGATTCGAGGAATGCGACAAAGACACAAGTGAAAAACCGATCTTTCATCTTGACGAAAAAGAGCTTTGGCGGCGCATCATTGAACGCCGAAAACATCGTTATGACGAAGATTCGGACTATTACAACGAACTAAACGGACTGGCAAGCGGTCGAAGGGATCAGTAATGAAAAAACACATTGAAATTGATGGAAATTGCGACTTTGACGAACGATATTTCGAGCGCGTCGGCTTGGAAATCGGCGCGGCGCTTGCGCCAGCCGTCGAAGACGGCAATTTTTATTTATATTGCAAAACGGTGTTCAATTCAGGTTTCTGTGTTGGCATGATGGAACAGGCTGAAGCGATGAAAAAGTGTAAGACGTATGAAACGGTTCAATCTGTCATTGACGGCCCGGAATTCGAACATTTTGTTTGTTGTCAACGTGCTATGGTTCCGATGTTTTGGCACTTTAAGAAATTGCCGGTTGAACGCTTTTCGGGCTTCATTCTGAACGAACAACGCATTCATTTTCAGTCTTCGCAAGACGTGATGTTACAGCGTTTTTGGATCGATCTTGAAGATTATATATTATGGACGGTCGTTCATGGCGCAGATTCGGCGACGCTTCGAAAAATGACATCTTCGAAATTGCAACGCGAAATTAGCAAAATTGAACGTCAACACGGGCCTTTTATTTTCCTCGCCGCCGGTTTTTCGGCGTGCTGCGCCTATCGAACGCTTCTTGACAAATACTTCATGCCAGCGTTGAATGAAAAGTATAAGAAGATCAGAAAACAGGCCGCTGAAGCCGCTTTGAAGCGTCAGACCGCGCGTCTTCAGACCGCCGCCGCTTCAAATTACATTGACAGCGTGAAGATCGACGTGCAAGCGTCTTACAATGACAACGGCTTTAATGCGAATCCGTTTGCATTATTAAAGAGGTGATTGATATGACTTTGCAAGACGAATGGCGCCGCGCGTGCGCTGACGCTGAAAAAATAATGAACGTTCTTATCGCATGTGAATGTTCTCAAACGGTTTGCCTTGCTTTTCGCGCATTGGGAGATTGTGCATTCTCTTGCGATATATGCGATGAGTACGGAGGTTTTCCGCAATTTCATATTAAGTGTGATGTAAGAAGTATTCTTAATGCACCATGTGAGTTTGCGACGGCAGACGGAAAAACGCATTTTGTCGAAAAGTGGGATTTGGTTATTGCACATCCGCCTTGCACATACCTTTCACTGGCTCAGAATCTTTATTATAATAGGTCAAAATTTGGGGATGAATATGTTGATAGAATAATAATGAAGCGTGATGAAGCAGTTCAATTCTTTCTTCTTTTTACAAAGCTAGGCGTACCAACTTTAATCGAGAACCCGCCTGGTTATATGAATAGCCATTACAGAAAGCCAGATCAAACCATTCAGCCGTTTTGGTTTGGCGACGCTGCGAAAAAAGCGACATGCCTCTGGCTGTTCGGACTTCCAAAGCTCTTGAAAACAAATGTAGTTGATATTCCTGATTCTCACATGTTTCCGAACTCAAACAGCATGAGCGCGTGGTATTATGAGACTAGCAAACTTCCTGCTTCAGAGCGGGCGAAAGTTCGTTCAAAGACGTTCCCAGGCATAGCTAATGCGATTGCGCGGCAATATCACAACTATTTGAGATGGTTTAATAACGGAGAAAGTAATGTTTGATTTGAATGAATACAACGCCTGTAAGATAGAGTTTGAGAAATTGCCAGAAGACGGTAATTTGGGTAAATACACTGAATACCGCTTGAAATTTAGTCCAAACGGGTTGCCGCTCATGGCATTGATAGTATCCTGCGAAGAAGCAAAAGAAAAGGGGTTTGAGCGCGGTGTATTATATGGACGCCGCGCATTGAGGGCGAAATGGGAGAAGATTTTAATAATAACACTTTGATGGCAGACATGAACGATGTTTGATGAGAAAATCACGGAAATCGAAGGTGCAACGGTGTTCGGCGTCAAAAAAAGAGACTGGGAACGCTACTTTGAATTTCTCGACAAACTCAAAGAGTTTGAAAGGAAAATGAAGGAAATAACAGTGAATCGCAATGAAATATCATAACTTTTGGAAAGAGAAGCCGCCGGTCGGCGTATATTGCCTGTTTGCCGCTCGAAGGCCAGTTATCATGATCGGCGGCGATTCAAAAATAAAAATTAAGTTTTCGGCGGGAATGTATAATGGCAGTTCTATAATTGACATTTTGGGCTTTGAAATTGATTATGTTATATTTGATCTATGGATCACATTCGACGAGCTTGATGAAATATTAATGGAGTATGGACACACATGATTAAATGGATTTTTTTGGCCTTCTTTGCGTTGTTTCAGTTTTCAGCGTATGCAGACAGGTTTGACGACGTCGCCGCGCGCTGCGCGCCGTTGCGCGCCGAAATAGAGGCGATTTTGAACGAAGAAGGTGTTTCGACTGATTATTATTATTTGGCGTTGGCCGAATCTGGCTGCAAACCGTCGGCGCGATCGTCGGCGGGCGCCGTCGGCCTTTGGCAACTGACCGCACCGACTTCGCGCGCGCATGGTCTGACGGTAAACGCCCGGCGTGACGATCGGCTTGACTGGCGCGCATCGACGCACGCGGCGGCTAGATACATCAGAGGGCTTCAGACGCGCTTTGGCGCGTTCGATTGGACGATTGCCGCCTATAACGTCTGCGGCGCGAATTTGGCCAAAATAACGGGGTTCACGCGCGGCTGCGGTTTGCGTGTTGGTGTTCTTAAAGACTTGGCGCCGTCTGCGTTCGCTCTGACGCAGACGGTCAAAGCGTGGAGAAAGAGAGGTGAAGAATTATGAATCAAGTTGTATTAATTGGACGCATAGGAAAAGACCCTGAAATTAGGACGACGCAAGGCGGCAAGTCATGCGCATCGTTCACGCTGGCGACTGATTCGGGGTTCGGTGATAACAAAAAAACCGATTGGCATTCGGTCGTTTGCTTTGATCGGAGCGCTGAAATAGTTCACAAGTATTTAAAAAAGGGTTCAGGCTGTGCCGTTGTTGGGCGTTTGACGTATGAACAATATGAAAAAGACGGCGTCAAACGAACGTATGCGCGCATCGTGGCGGATCGTGTCGAATTCTTGCCGCGCAATGAAAGTAATTCATCGTCTCAGACACAAACGACGCAACAATTTTCACACGACACATTTGAGGGAAAACCTCTTTCGTTCTCAAATCCTGCGCCTTCACCTTCGCCGATGGCGCCGCAATTCGCGCCGCCGATGGCTGACGACGACATACCATTCTAAGGATGTAATATGAACGCGTTTTACTTCAAAAGACATTTGAATTATATTCTGGAAACATTAATAGATCGTGGTTTTGATTCAAGTTTCATTGATATCATATCAATTAATACAAAATTTGATAATTCATCAAAACTTGTGATCTATGAAATTTTATTCAATGTCGGTGGAGCGGCGCGCGATGATCGACATTTGAAACGGTTCATTATTCATGAAGGCGATCCAAAAGTGTATAACTCGCAAACCGTTTATTAGTAATGGAATACGCGCGCTATTGGTAGGTTCTGCGAAGGGGGGAGGGGGTGTTTCGAGGT
>JAZNBT010000107.1:0-1516 GCA_045587165.1 Alphaproteobacteria bacterium
TATCCGTGAAAAGGTTTTGCCGAACGTTAAAGAAAAGACGTTGGCGGAATATTACGCGGGAAAAATTGATGGCCTTACGCAAGCATACGAATTGTTGGGCGAATCTTTGGAAAGTATAAAAATTGAATTGTAGGGAAATGAGTACCAAGAGAAATTATAATGAATTGGTACGTTGGTCCATCAAGCGCGATTTTGAGGGCGCGACATTCAAGCGGTTACAGGAAGAAAAGAAACGCGACAATGGGGAAAGGCGAATTGCTGATGTTAACGAATCAAGCGCATACGCGAAATACCGCCGGTTCCTTGTTGGCCGGTTGGTCCGGATAATCAAAAGCGGATACGGGGGCGGTTATTGGGTTGAATTCGTCCGGGAACAGGACCGGGAAAAACTGATTAACGCCGCCGGATGGAGCAATGAAAAACGGCAATTCCTGTTGGATGGCGTCAAATTCAAATAGTAAAAATTAGACTGAATTTTAATCAAACTTTACAAAAATGAACAAGGTTATATTAAAAGGCAACGTGGGCCAAGACACGAAAATTACCACGTTCCAAGATGGCGGAAAGGTTGCGCAATTCACATTGGCAACAACCGAACGCGGATACAAGACAAGCGACGGCCGGGATATTCCGGACGATACCCAATGGCATAACATTGTCGTAAAACGCACCGGCCTTGCGGGAGTATGCGAACAGTACGTAAAGAAAGGAACCCCGTTGTTGATTATGGGAAAAATCCAAACCCGCACATACGAAGATAATTCCGGCCAAACCCGATACGTTACCGAAATTATCGTGGAAGAAATGGAATTGTTGGGCGGTCAAAAGCGCGAACAGGCCCCGGCCCCGATGCCGGAGCCGTCAAGGCCATATAATCCGTTGACCGCACCGCAACCGGGCGGATACGTCCCGCAAAACGACGATTTGCCAATGTAAAAATTCAGTTATGCAAATTGACCGTAAAGATTACAACCCGGAGCAACACGACGTTTTCAAGGCGTTATCGGTAAAACAACCTTACGCCGATTTGTTGACGCGTGTTGTTTCCCGGGATGATGAAGGATACCACGCCGAAAAGACAATTGAAGTTCGGACACGTCCGACTAATTACCGTGGCGACCTTTTGATATGTTCAAGCGCAAAACCCGTTGACCCGTGGGGTCGACATCCGGCCGGCGTAACGTGCGGATTCGTGGAGTTGTACGACGTAAAGCGGGTTGAAGATTTCACGCCCGAAGATTGGGCCGCAACGTGCATCCCGGAGAGCCAACGCCCGCGCACCGGTTACGGATGGCTGATGCGCAACCCGCGCCGCGTCGTTGAAATGCCAATCAAAGGCCAATTGGGATTCTACAACCTTATTGTTCCAAAGGACGACATTACCATTTATCCGCAAGAAATGGCATTGGGTCCGGATGGATGGAAGATAATACAAAGCAAAATAAAAAGATGAAAGGCAAGGAATTTTTAAACGCGAAGTTAACCCCGTTTGACGCGGAATTGTGCCGTATGGTTG
>JAZNBT010000108.1:0-8939 GCA_045587165.1 Alphaproteobacteria bacterium
TCTTCCTAAGACCGCTTGGCCTCCGACTTGCTATGTCTTTGATTGAAGATCAGAGCGTTGTTTTATCAGGCGTTTTACCCAAAAACTATACGATGTTCAGCGATGATCTGTTGCGCGAGCTGCTCCGTATTTTCAACAATGATGCGTTAAATGATGTCGGCGGCGATGTTTTAGGGCGGATTTATGAGTATTTTTTAAACAAATTTGCCAAAAACATAGCATCCGATGACGGTGTATTCTTTACGCCGAAGTCGTTGGTCAAGATGATCGTGAATATTTTGGAACCGAAAACGGGGATATTGCTTGATCCGGCGTGCGGTTCCGGCGGTATGTTCGTTCAAACGGGCGATTTCGTCAACGCTTCCGGTATGGAAGCAAATAAATCAATGACGTTTTACGGTCAGGAAAAAGTCGATTACAACGCGAAGCTCTGTTTGATGAACATTGCCGTTCACGGTTTGACGGGTGTTATCAAGTCCGGGGATATGGCGAACACGTTTTATCACGACGCTCATAATTTAAACGGCAAGTGCGATTATGTTATGGCAAACCCGCCGTTTAACGTGGACAAGGTCAAATCGAAAGCGGCTTTTCCCGCGGGACGTTTGCCGTTGGGACTGCCTGCCGTCAACAAAGCCGAAGAAGTCGGCAACGCGAATTATTTGTGGATTTCGTATTTTTATTCATATTTGAACGATAAAGGACGTGCGGGGTTCGTGATGGCGTCTTCCGCGACCGACAGTTCCGGAAAAGACAAGGACATTCGCAAAAATCTGATTGAAACGGGTGCTGTTGACGTGATGATCAGCGTCGGAAACAACTTCTTTTATACGAAGTCCCTGCCTTGTTCCTTATGGTTTTTCGACAAAGGGAAAAAAGAGGAATTAAAGGACAAAGTCTTATTCATTGACGCGCGAAACTATTATACGGTGGTTGACCGCACATTGAACGAATGGACGCCGTGGCAGTTGAAAAATTTAAACGCCATTGTCTGGCTGTATCGCGGGGAACGGGATAAATATAAAAAGCTGTTGGAAGAATATGATGCCGAAATGTTGAATGTCGCCGATGAAACGGGAGATGTTCATCTGTATAACGCCATCGCGGAAACAAAGGGATATGACGACATCGTCGCATTGATCGAAACATATTTGACCGAAAGGAAAGAAGAGGCAAAGGCGGCGGTAGCGGAAGCGGGAAAACGCGATAAAAAGAAAACGGAAGCGATGTTTGCGGAACAAATCTCCGTGCTTGAAGAATTGCTTTCAATCGCGAAAGAAGCGTTATGGCTGACAGAAAAATTCGGTTCGGACGGAACATATCAGGATGTTTCGGGGCTTTGTAAAATTGAAACGATCGAAAAAATTGCTCAAAAGGAATATTCCCTGACCCCTGGCGTTTATGTCGGCGTTGCGCCCGTTGCCGACGACGGCGTTGATTTTAAAACCCGTATGGCTGAAATCCGGACGGAACTGCTGACATTGCAAAACGAGGCCAATACGCTGACGGAAACCATTTTCTCAAACTTGGAGGAGATGGGAATATGAAATGGGATACGGTAAAGCTCGGAGATTGGTGTGATTCATGTCTTGGTAAAATGCTTGATCAAAATAAGAATAAAGGAGAATATTTTCCTTATCTTGCTAATATAAATGTTAGATGGGGAGGTTTTGATCTTGATAATTTATCGATGATGCGTTTTGAACCTTCTGAAAAAGAACGATATGGTCTTAAATTTGGAGATCTTCTTGTTTGTGAAGGAGGAGAACCGGGGCGTTGCGCAATATGGAAAAATCAAATTTCTGATATGCGTATTCAAAAAGCGATTCATCGAGTAAGAGTAAAAGAAGGATTGGATAATTTTTATTTATTTTATTGGTTTCTTCTTGCAGGAAAAACAGGAAAACTTTCTCAGTATTATACAGGATCAACTATAAAACATATTCCTGGAGAGAAATTAAAAAAAATCATTATAGACTTTCCGCCTTATCCGGTTCAGCAGAAGATAGCGGGGATTTTATCAGCGTATGATGATTTGATTGAAAACAATCAAAAACAAATCAAGTTATTGGAAGAGGCGGCACAGCGCCTTTATAAAGAATGGTTCGTCGATTTCCGCTTTCCCGGCCACGAAACCGCAAAATTCATCAACGGCCTGCCCGAAGGGTGGTCTTTAAAAAGGCTTAGTGATGTCGCTCCGATTATTACAGGAAAGAAAGATGCTAATTTTGGAACAGATAATGGGAGATATCTCTTCTTTACATGTGCTCAGGAACCTATAACAGCATCTTCATATTCTTTTGATTGTAATGCAGTTATTCTTGCGGGTAATGGGGATTTTAACGTCAAATTATATCGAGGAAAATTTGAAGCTTATCAGAGAACATATGTCCTTAGTCCCTTTAAAAACGAATACTTATATCTACTTTTTTACGCTGTTAGAGAAAATATGAGACACCTGTTTCAGGGAGCAAGTGGTTCGACTATAAAATTCCTTACTAAACCTATGTTAGAAAATATATCCGTTTTTATTCCACCAAAAGAATTACTGATAAAATATAATGTTAATACAGAAACAATACAGCGAAAAATAGAAACTTTAAAAGAAACAGTCATATTGACAAAAGAGGCTCGCGATCGTCTGTTGCCGAAATTGATAAACGGTGAAATAGAAGTTTAGGAGCCGTTTATGGAAAAAAGATTACAAAATGCTGTTGGATATGTTTAACCGGCGAAGCGAAAGAACGCCCAAACAGGAACAAAAAATAAGAGCTATTATCGTTTGTTCCATAAAACCGTTTTTATCTAATCTCTTACATGATAAAATAATCCGGCATCATTGATGAGGTGAGTAATGAGCTACGAGTATTCCGAAAATATCCTTGTTCAAGAAAGTGCCGCCAATCTGCTTCGTGACGAATTGGGATGGAATATTGAATTCGCATACAATCGGGAGGTTTTAGGCGTTAACGGAACACTCGGTCGGGAAAGCTACAAAGAAATCCTTTTAAAGCCGCGTTTCCGAAAAGCTCTGAAACGGTTGAACCCTTGGATAAACGACAAACAAATTCAAGAAGCGGAAAATCTTTTTTCGGAATTTTCCTTTACCGAAGATTTGTTGCAGATCAACGAAAAGAAATTCGACCTGATCCGTAACGGTATTCCGGTTTCCGTCATAAAGCAGGACGGTTCCGTTGAAGAGAAAAAAGCCAAGGTCATTGATTTCCGATCGGCGGAAAATAATGATTTTTTGGCAGTCAAAGAAATGAAAATCCACGGCGACATCTATCGCCGCAGGACGGATATAGTCGGTTTCGTTAACGGAATCCCTTTGTTGTTCATCGAGCTGAAAGCTCACAATGTCGATATTTACAACGCGTATGTCGATAACTACACCGATTATTTAAGCTCCATTCCGCAGTTGTTCAGATACAACGCGTTTTTGATATTATCGAACGGCACAAACGCCAAAGTCGGCACTTTAGGCAGTAAATTTGAATTTTTCCACGAATGGAAACGGTTGGAGGAACGTGATTCGGGAACCGTCGAATTGCGAACGATGTTGCGCGGTATTTGCAAGAAAGAAAACTTCCTTGATTTGTTGGAAAACTTTATCGTCTTTGACCATTCGGACGGGAAAACGGTAAAAATTCTTGCGCGAAATCATCAATATCTTGGCGTCAACGAAGCGGTCAAATCCTATGAAAACAGGGCTCAAAATAAAGGGAAGCTGGGCGTTTTCTGGCATACGCAAGGCAGTGGGAAAAGCTATTCGATGGTGTTTTTCGCTCAAAAAATCAAACGCCGCTTCGAAGGCTCTCCGACCATTGTCGTTTTAACGGATCGCGACGAACTGAATAAACAGATTTCCGATACTTTCCTGAACTGCGGATTGTTGGGGAATGTAACCGAAGCGGCTCCGTTTCTGGCGACAAGCGGCGATGATCTGGTCGAAAAATTACGGGGCAATCCCAGCTTTATTTTTTCACTGATTCAAAAATTCAACAAACCGAACGAAAAACCGATTAAACCGGATCACGATATTATCGTTATGTCCGATGAAGCTCATCGGTCGCAATACGGGATTTTCGCTGAAAATATGATGCGTTTGATCCCGACGGCTTGCCGTATCGGCTTTACGGGAACACCGTTGCTTGCAAACGATAATATCACGGAGCGCGTGTTCGGCGGATATGTGTCCGTCTATGATTTCAAACGCGCGGTTGATGATGGTGCGACCGTTCCGCTTTATTACGAAAACAGAGGGGAAAAGATTCTGCATCTGGAAAATCCGGAAATGACTGACAGGATTCTGGAAGCAATCGAAAACGCCGATCTGGATTCAACGCAACAGGAAAAACTTGAAAACGAATTTAAAAAGGAAATCCATATCCTGACAGCCGAACCGCGTTTGCGCTCCATCGCAAAGGATCTCGCCCGATACTACTCCGATTTATGGACGACGGGGAAAGCGATGTTCGTTTGTTTGAACAAGATCACCTGCGTCCGCATGTTTAATTATGTTCAGGAGTATTGGAAAGAAGAAATCGAACTCCTGAAAAACAAAATCGCAAAAACGAACGACATTCAGGAAGCGCAGGAATTAAATCGTAAACTGACGTGGATGACTGAAACGGAAATGGCTGTCGTCGTCAGTCAGGAACAAAATGAAGCGGCGAAATTCCAAAAATGGGGGCTTGATATTCTGCCTCACCGCAAAAAAATGGACAGTCGGGAGCTTGACAAGGAGTTTAAGCAGGAAAGCAATCCTTTCCGCGTTGTTTTCGTCTGCGCGATGTGGTTGACGGGCTTTGATGTGAAATCTTTGTCCTGTCTGTTTTTGGACAAGCCTTTGAAAGCGCACACGTTAATGCAGGCTATCGCCCGCGCGAACCGCGTCAATCAGGGAAAAACGAACGGGCAAATCATCGACTATATCGGTATCGTGAAAGCTTTGCGGAAAGCTCTGGCGGACTATACCGCGACACAAGGCAACGGAAACGATCCTACCGTCGATAAAAACGAATTGATTTCAAAAATAGAAGAAACCGTCGCACAAACGGAAACTTTTTTAGCGGAACATAACTTCCAATTACAAAATTTGATCGAAGCCGAAGGCTTTGATAAGCTTGAACAACTGCAAATCGCCGCGAATGCCATGTGCGAAACGTTACATATAAAAAAGACGTTCCAAACATACGCGTCCGAAATCAATAAACTGATTAAATACACCGATCGCGACGATATTTCCGAAGACATACGACGGAAAAGAAATGCTATTACCGCTATTTACGATGAACTGCAAAAGAAGCGCAAACATTCCGACATTGAAAGCTTAAAAGTCGAAATCAACGGCATTATCAATGAATACATCCAATTGGGCGGGGATCAGGAAACGGAAAATCGCGTTTTCGACATCAGTAAAATCAATTTTGATCTTTTGCACGTCGAATTTGTCAAAAGCAAAAAAAGGAACTTGATGTTTAAGGATTTGGCTGAACTGATAGAAGAACGGCTTGAGCTGATGTTGAAAATCAATCCGAACCGAGTCGATCTTTACGAAAGATACCGGAAAATCATCGACGAATATAACGAAGAGCAAGACCGCGTAAAAATCGAAGAAATCTTTATGGAACTTTTGAATATCTCTCAGGAATTGGATGAAGAACAATGCCGGCATGTTCGCGAAGGATTCGATAACGACGAAGAATTGGCGTTCTTTGATATGTTGAGGGCAAAAGACTTGTCTAAAAAAGATGTGGAAACCTTAAAGAAAGTCGCGGCAGATTTGTTGAAGAAAATCAAAGACAGAATCAGCTCTCTCGACAATTTTATGGCAAAGCCGGAAACGCGCTCCGATGTGTTTGTTTTGATCAGAAACGAGCTTTATACCAGTATGCCGGAAAGTTATTCAACGGACGTTTTACCTCAATATACGCAAAAAATTTATGAGTATGTCTGCACTCACTATCAAACCGCCGCATAAATAAATTACTTCACCACCCACTTTCCGCCTTTGAGTGAACCGACACGCTCAACGATGCCCTCGTCTTTCATCTTTTTCAGCTGCCATTTAACACCGCTTTCGGAAATACCTGTTATTTTTGCCAGTTCCTGACGGGTAATTTGCGGATTGACTTCAATCGCTTCTAAGATTTTTTGGGTAGTTTTTTGGGTAGTTTTTTGGGTAGTTTTTTGGGTAGTTTTTTGGACGGGTTCATCAAACGCTTGTTTATACCGAAATGTCACCCGAAAGAAAGTATCCGAAATCTCGAACACATCCGGAGCGTAAGCATTTAAAATACGCCGCACGCCCGATCCCAGACGCTCGACCAGTTCCATATCCTGAAAGATTCTCATTAATTCGGGATTACGCGGACACGACTTACCGTTGAAAAAGTCTTCTTTCGTCATTCCCCACGGCAAGCCGCCCGTTGACGTGATTTCTATTCTGTCCGAAAACATTTCGAACTTCGGCGGGTTGCTGTATGAATAATCGTTGTGCAGTATCGCGTTGATAACGGCTTCTCTCAACGCCTGCGGATCGACCATCGGGCGTTCTTCGCGTTTGGTCGCCGTTACGCGCGCGTAAATCCTGTTTTCAACGGAAAACTTGTCCAAGACTTGTTCGGTCGCCTTGATTAAAGAGCAATATCCGAAGTTCTTGTTTTCCGTTAAAACGTCCCGATCCGTTCCGGCATACTTGGCAAACAAAATCGGCATTCCGTTTTCGTCCGCACACAAATACGCCGTCATATTATATCGCCCGTCGTCGGTTTTCAGTTGCAGATTGTCCGCGAAAGAATCGTTCAAAGTCAGCTTTCTGCCCGCATAGTAAATATGCAGTTGCGTGAAATCCAAGTGCTGATTCGGCGACGGCATATTCCTCAAAGACGTATGCGTTCTGCGGTAGTAAATTGAGTCGATCTGCTCTTGCGTCATCGGTTGGGCGGAACTGCCGATGCGGATAAAACAGCCCCGTTCGCTCATACCGTTGGCGCGAATGTAGTAGGGTTGTTCTTTGCCTGCAACGATCGTAATTCTAACAACGTCCCGACCGTTCAGACGTTCGCAAGCGATATCAAACAATCCCATAACGGATGGACGAATCCCCGTTATCAGGCGGTCTTTGATTTCCAGTTGAAGCGCGTCGCACTTGTCAACGCCGATAGGATTCCCGTTCTTATCGATACCAATATAGATCGTTCCGCCGTGCGCATTTAGAAAGGCCACCGCTTCCTTTTCCAAAGCGGCGGTCAGTTTTTCTTTGTATTCCGTGCGTTCGTTTTCAACCATAAAACACCTCTTTTCCTACTTATAAAAGATAACGCCGCCATTCTCAAATAAGAAATTTTTTTGCTCTTTTTGTGCGACGAAAAGACTATCCTGCAAAAAAATCGGGTATTGAATTATCAAGTACTTAAGCGGCGAATAAGTCTTTGATATTTCAGAGGGGCTTTTCTTTGCAGGATAGTCATTCCGTAATACGGGATGAAAGAAAAAGCCCCTCTGAATTGAACCTTAAAAAAACTCTTTTTGTTGAGCGATTTGTTCAAACAGATTAACCGTTTTCTGCAACGCACGACTAACTGCCGACATATCCACGCGCGCATAAACCTGTGTCGCGGCGAGTGTTTTATGGTTCAATGTTTTCGATACAACCGATAAATTTTCACCGTTCATGCATTCATAACTCGCGACCGTTCGACGCAGATCATGCATTCGCAAGTTCGTAATTCGTGCGCGTTTTTTTATTCTGTCCCATACTTTTCTCGGTTCTTTTAGGTGCTCATCCGGTTTTAACGGACGAGGAAACACCCATGGATTTCCTCCGGATTGTAATTTCAATTCTTTGAGCTTAATCGTCAACTGTTCCACCAACGGCACACGTAAAGAAGTTCCGTTTTTCGTTCGGGCAATATACCAAACACCCGTCTTAAAATCGATATCTTCCCATCTCATTGACAGGACATTCCCCCTTCTCTGCCCCGTAAAAAGCAACACGTAAAAGAACGTCCTATAAACAAGATCAGGTTCTTCATTCAATGCCACGAATAATCGTTGAATTTCATCAGGAGAAAGAAAACGGTCTCGCGGTTCGACATGAAATTTTGTAATTCCGGCCGTTGGGTTGCGGCCTTCCCATCCCCATTGTATCGCTTTGTTGTACATATGCCGTAACATCGTCAATGTTTGATTGGCGGCAAAAATACCATGATCTTTTTTAATGGAATTAAAGTGCATTTCAATCGTCCGCATATTCAATTCAGACAACCGTTTATTCTTCCACTGAATCAGATAGCGGCGATAAAGTCCTTTTGAATTGGTTATATTCCTCTTTGATGTTTTAGCAAGTACGTGACGTTCCATGTATTCTTCATAGAAATCGCCCAAAGTGATTTCATTCGACAATTCATATTTTTCTTCGTTCGGGTTAATGCCGTTTTGAATCTTTTCCAAAAGAGAAAAAGCTTTCTTGCGAGCAAACTCCAAACTGACCTCGTCCGCTTTGCCAATGGTGACACGGATATTCCGTCCCAGATACTTTTTTCGGACGAAATATGTTTTCTGACCGTTGTCGCTGATACGACATCCCAGATACGGACAGAAAGAATCATAAATTTCCAAACGCGATTTTTGATCGCTCGACAACATCCGAATGTATTTTTCGGTAAAGAGATGTTTCATGCTAACCTCCCTTGCTTTGGGACACCTCTGGGGCACCAAGCAAATAAATTTTGTTAAAACCAGATTAGCAAAAACAAAAAGAAAAACTCGACAACTTATTGAAAAACAAAAGAAAAACGAATAACAAACAGACTTTGTAAATCATCCTGCAACATAGCCTGAATCAACTCGAAATCTGTTGACCGGCTCGTTCGGTCCGGGGGTTCGAATCCCCCCCTCTCCGCCATTAACGCCCTGACTTATCAGGGCTT
>JAZNBT010000109.1:0-9484 GCA_045587165.1 Alphaproteobacteria bacterium
ATGAAATTTATAAAAACGGTAATTTATTAGGGGAAACTACGTTCAAAGACGGAAAAAAAGAAAGCTTAGCAAAGTTTTATTATGCAAACGGTAATTTAAAAGAGGAAATGCCTTATAAAAACGGAAAACGGGAAGGCTTAGCAAAGGAATATTATGTAAACGGGAATTTAAGAGGAGAAGTAACTTTCAAAGACGGAAAAGCTGTTTCAGGTTATTTTTATGATGAAGCCGGAAAAAAAACAAAAATGACAAACGCTCATTTGCATAACTTAAGTAAGTTTTGATTAAAAAAAAGGCTTATACCCCCCTACGGTATAAGCCTAAAAATAAAAAGCGGGCTTATATTTCTTACCCGTTTAATATTTGCATAACAACATAACGCTATAAGGCGCCTGTGCTTTTGCTTCGGTTATTTTCTTTTCTTGTTTTATTAAATTGATAGTTAAATACCCGTACACAGTCATCGTTCAATGCTCCTTTCTTGTCCTTGTTGAATGTTGATTGATTTTTCTGGGCGGATACAGACGATTTCTTCCGTGGTCAATTTGAAACTTTTGCTTGTCGGGAAAGAGGATAAGCGAGGGAGCTCTGTTTCTCCAAACACTTTGGCGTTGTTCCTGGCATACCAGAACGCCGTTCGTTTGTTTTCGGCATACATTTCGATAAACAACTGTTTTGCCCGTTCCGGTTCCTCAAAGTGCTTTGCCCATTCATCAAGCGTTTGTTTCGCCGTTTCATTGATTTGATAGCGTTTCGGTTCGGGTGTGATACCGAACGGCAGTTCTCTTTCTGCTTCGGCCTTGCGACGTTTAAACCATTCGGGCACCTGCCGTTCCAAAAGCGTTTTTCGTTTTGGTTTCGCTTTACGTCCCGTGATGTCGATTTCCCTGTCCTTGCACATCGAAGCCTGCATTTTCCAGCCGAAGATCTTTGCAACTTCAACCTGATGGCTTCTCATTTGTTGTATTTCTCGCTTTCTGAAACGCAGTTTCGGATCACGTCCGTTGGAAAGCGTCATAATGACATGCCCGTGTATTGCCGATTGGTGTTTATGTACGCCGTACAGATATGCATACCCCTTATCCCCGAACGGTTCCATATAACGCGCCATAAACAGCTTTACATTGTTTTCTGACAAACGCATTTTGTTCGGAAAAGAAACGATAAAATGAATCATCTTCCGACTGTTTTTGCGCTCCGCTTCAAAGTTCATCTCGTCCAGTTTGTTTTTCGCTTCTTCCGGATTGAGGTCGCGACGTTCCTCATCGTAAAGCGTTACGGCTTCCGTCAGACCTTCCGAACGTTCGGCGATATAAAGTGCGGAGCGTATAGCTTCTTCTTTTGTTTTGATAAACGAAGCGATTTTAAACACTGCTTCGGGCGGCGATGGTTGAAAAGATCGGGAAATTGACACACGAACTTTGGGCAAGGAAGGATAATTCAAGGGGAATTTAGGCTCCTTGACATAACCGACACGAATATGAACTTTCAGCCAATCGTCATCTCTTTTTCTTTTACGACTCATAATATTTTCCGATCAACCGAGCCAGAACGTTACGCAAAACGTGTATCTCTTTTGCGGCTTGTTTCAAATCGTTCATCAGATCAGTTTTGACGGTTTCGTTTTGAACAATGGCAACATTCAAAGCCCGTACCGACTGGTTAAAATTGACGGCGACTTTACGCAAAGCATCGTTCGTTTTTATAAGTTCGTCCAATTCCTCCTGACGGGGAAACGCCATTTTAAAAAGTCCCGTTATGACCATTTGACGCAACAGTTCCGATAGATTGTCGCTTTCTTCGTTTAAGCGACGGTATAAATCTTCACTTAATCGAAAGCATACTTTTATTCGTTTCATGATTGTGCCTCCGCAGAGTTTTTCGGTGTTTTTGTCAGACAAAACGCCTATCCTGCCTATAATCAGACCTTTAATGGTTCAATGACTTGCAAAACATCTTTTCCATCTTGATAAAAGGCCGGACGGGTGGTGAATGTAAGTGAGCGACCTACAAGCCGCTCGCTTTATTTAAAATTAAGACGCTCTTCTTCTCCTCTTATCGGCTTTCCTCTTTGCAAGGGATGCCGCAGGCGGAAAACGTCGTTGACAAACGTTGTTCAATCCATTCGTCCAAATCTTCGATTTTATAAATGACGCGCATTGTGCCGAACTTATGGAACTTCGGACCGCCGCCTATACTGGCGTACTTTGCCAATGTTTTAGGACTGACGGGCAATCCCTTTTCAAAGCAGTACCCCGCAGCTTGACCGCGTGTTAAAAATTCTTTCCGTTTTTCCATTCTTGACTCCTTTCTTTGATTTCAACCGCATTTAAGCTGACATAAAAACAAGGAAAGGAGAATGAGTGAAAATGGCGGATTTTGTAGCATTTCAGAGCTTTTTAATGCAGTAGAAAAAATTAACGAGTTGCTTCGTTTGAAAAAATTTTGTACTCTGAAGACAGGTAATTTACGGAAGAAAAAATCATCAAACCGGAATTGTCCTCAAAGAGAAGACGCATCGGGAAATCTGTTGCCCTGATGTTACCCACGGGATTTTTTAAGGATTGAACCGACATAGAAAAAAGAGAAATTAAATAATAAAAACAATCGGATAAGTTATATATCACTGTAGAAAACTATCCGCTTTTTTATTCTTTCTGAACATCCGCCCACCTTAGCAGGTGGGTTTTTGTTTAACATTTAACAAAGGAATGTTCAGGAATGAAAAATGAAATCTTTTCTTTTATAGCAGGATTTTTCCTGTTTACATGCGTTGCGCAGGCGCAAACAACACCTGTGCAGATAGTGGGAAACAATAATCAAAACAAAAATCTTCACGGCATATTGGGTATCGATGTTTCCGGTGTCGGCATAGGTTTTACAGATGGATTGGATAGAGTTGTTGAAGATACTTCTTCCGCCATTACTCTGTCTGCGGGCGTTAAAATCGGCGAGCGAATCGCTTTAACGGGGTTTTATCAGTTTTCTTCGGAAGAAGACAAAACAATGTATTATCCGGGCATTGGAAATTATAAAACAACCGCCAGCTTTAAAGCATACGGCGTTGATGCTTCCTTATACCTTCCGGTTTCGGAAAAATTCGATTTCATTGCTTCTGCAGGTTTGGGATATTATGACTTCACCCTTGATGAAGAATTGAATTCAATGGGAAGTTTTTATTCCGTTTCATCTTCGGAAGATCATATCGGTGCGCGTTTAGGCATCGGAGCGGAAGTAAAATTGAATGATCGCTTTGCTTTGACGGGTAATCTTCGTTATGTCGTTTTTGATTATGATGAAGACTTCGACTACGTGGAAGACCTGACTGAATTCGGTTTGGGCGTAAAATTTTATTTTTAACCGGAGCGAATCATGAAAAAAATATTTTTCTTATTACTCGCTTTGGCCGGGTTGTCCGGTTGCGCAACCATTGTTAAGGGATCGTCTCAGACAATGAACATATCAACATCAAACGGAAAACAGGCGAACGTCGTCGTAACAGGAAAAAACGGAACTATTCCCGTTTTGATACCTCAGGCTCTTTCCGTTAATACGTCTTCCGGAGACATAGTTATCAATGTAACGGAAGCGGAATGCGTTCTGCCTTCCACGACTATTGTCAAGCCACGCCTTTCCTCTTGGTTCTTCGGAAACATTATTTTCGGCGGACTGTTAGGATCAACGACGGATGCCGCTACCGGATCCGCATGGGAATACGACAGTAACATCATGGTTAATGTTGCATCCAAAGATGACTGTAAAAAATAAAAGAAAAGGCGGCGAATTGATTTGCGTCGCCTTTTTATTCTTTTCATTTGATGCGGCAGCTGAAACCGAATACGAAAAAAAAGTCGCTTTTGATCACGTATCTTTAGTCGTAGCGGCGGAAAATAATATGTCTCCGTCATCGGCCATGGGGCATTCTTTTTTAAAAATTTCCGGAAACGGGTATGAACATTCTTTCAGTTATTACGCCGTTTTGGACGGCACCCTTTCATATCTGAAAACTTTGATCGGAAAAACTGAAGGGAGGTATGTTTTATCACCCTATTCTAAAAAAGCTGCCGAGTATTTGTTGTCGGAAAAACGATCTTTATGGGAATTCGAGTTGGATTTAAATAATACGGAAAAACAAAATTTAAAAAAACATATAAAAGAAAAGAAAAACAAGAAAGAAGCATACTCTTTCATCTTTCATAACTGCAGTTCGGCTGTGGAAAATTTATTATCATCCGTAAATGAGGATTTTAAATATCAAAGAAAAAAGCCTTTTACGACTCCTGTCGAATATGCTCAATTCCTTTATAAAAAAGAGAAAATAAAAAAGATTTCGTTCATTCGCTCCACTTTCCAAAAAGGAAAAAAAGCAAAAAACATTTTAAAGGCCAAACCGCCGTCACGACTGGCCATTGATACAGGTTATGTGGAATTTTCTCCGGTATATCAAGATATAAGGAGCATTTCCGACGCTTACAATACGGAAATTGAAACAAAAATGTTGGCATTCCGCCTGTCGTACAAAAACAAACCGCATTTGGATAAATTGGATTTGCTGAGTTTATTTTCCGCACAAACCTTTTCAAAATATCTTCGCATCGGATATGAACGGGGATGGCTGACGGAATTCGGTCTGGGAGGCGGATATGATAAAAACGGCTTTTCCGCGTATGTTTTAGCGATAAGCGGCGGACGGGAAAGCCACGCATTTATCGGTATACGTTCGGGTATTATTCAACGATTTTCAGATAAGAGCAAAGTCGTCCTGTCTTATGAGACGGCAACAGATAAAAATACATTTTCCGCTTATTTCGGATTTGCACTGTGCAAACATGCCGAAATATACGCGCAATACAAACACGACCGGAAAGAAGAAAGCCTTTTAGGTTTGGCTCTGTATTTTTAAGTCGTTAGATTTTTAACGAACCCCCGACTGTTGACAGCTTTTCCTTAAAAACCTTTTCCCATTGCCGCAACGTCGGCATCCCAACGCATCAGCATCAATTCCATTTGTTCGGGCGATAAAGGACGAGAAAATAAATACCCTTGTATAATATCGCACCCCAATTCCTTCAGGATTTCAAAATACCGCCTGTTTTCCACCCCTTCGGCCAAAACGGACAAATTCAGCGCATGAGCCATAACGATCGTTGCCCGAACAATTTCCAAATTTTTCTTTTCGTTCAGCTGCAACACAAAAGAACGGTCTATTTTTAATTTTTTCAACGGAAAACTGCGCAAAACGCTCAAGGAAGAATACCCTGTCCCGAAATCATCCAAAGCACATCGAATACTGTTATCCAACAGAGTTTGAATGATTCTTTGCGCATTTTTCGGATCGTACATAGCGGAGCTTTCCGTTAATTCCAATTCCAACAAATACGGAGGCAGACCGCTGTCATCCAAAGCCTTGTCAACCAAACACAACAATTGCGTTTCATTATGGAATTGACGTCCGGAAATATTGACGGCCACCGGCACACGACACAACCCCATGGAATACCATTTTTGATTCCATTTACAAGCCTGATCCAAAATTGTTTCCGTCAAAGCATCAATCATGCCGTATTCTTCGGCTTCAGGAATGAATTCCGACGGCGGAATCAAAGCGCCGTCCGCAGTCCGCCAACGAGCCAAAGCTTCCAACCCGATAATATGCCCCGTTTTAATATCCACTTGAGGTTGGAAAAACGCATGTATTTCATTGTTTTCGATAGCGTGTTTCAAATTCCGGCGCATATTCATATTGATCGCCGCTTTCATAGACAGATCGCTGTTATAAATGCGCATGGAACTTTTTTCATCGGATCTGATTTGTCTTAACGCCAAATCGGCATGAGAAATCAAGCCCTGCAAATCTTCGCCGTCCTGAGGACAAAAACACACGCCGATACTGACCGTCAGATCAAATTCCAAATCATCGATGTAAATAGGTTGTTCAAAGCTGTGTAAAATACTTTCGATTTTCTTTTCAACTTCCAACGTAAATTCCAAGCCCGTAATTAAAACGGTGAAATGATGTCCGCTGGTTTGCGCCAAATAATCGTCTTTCGACAAACAAGACCGTATCCGGTCCGCGATTCCGGCGACGACCCGTGCGCTGACTTCCTGATCCGAAACGGCATTTAATTGCCCCAAACTGTCGGGAGCAATAGACAACACCGCGATTTGCGTTTGCGATACTTTTGCCTGATCCAACGCCTTTTCAAAAACATTCTGCAGATAAGCGTAGTTTTCAACGCCGGTATTAATATCATGATACGCCAGATAAAGCAGAGCATCTTCTTTTTCGCAATATGTCGTTACATCACGGAACAAACAAACAAAGAACGAATCTTTCTGCATCATATCGACTTCTAAAAAAACAGGATCGCTTTCGTCCTTTTTCAAAGAAACCTTAATCGATATTTTGTCCTTTAACGCTGACAAAAGCATATACTGTTGCAATGTTTCGGAAACATCCGCAGGCAAAAGAGAAAAAATCGTTTTTTCGGAAACATCCGCCGCCGAACAAGACAATATTTTCATCAAAGACGGCGAAAACGATAAAATATTGCCGTAACGATCAAAGGCGACGACACCTTCGCAAACACTTTCCAAAACCAGAGAATTGAAATAATCCTTTTCCTTTTCTTTTGTAACGTCCTGCCAAAAACCTTTCCATACGACATCGCCGTTTTTCTGTTTTTTCGGAACAGCCGATCCGGCCAACCAACGAGTTTCCCCCGACGGCAGAACAACGCTGAAATGTTCATCCGATGCGAGCATGTCTTTTTCAGAAGTTTTGATCGCCTGCGCCAACTTATCCTTATCCGCCCAATGAACGATATCAAGACAGCCGCTTTGATCTGTTGAAATGACATCAAACGAAGAAAAACCCAACTGATCCAAATCCTGTTCGGAAGGAAATTCATATGAATAAACCCCTTCGGCCGTTTTGGTTCGGATAAACGCTATAAAAGGAAGATCTTTTACTACATTTGCATATGAAAAAGCAGTTTTCTTTTCAGACATTCAAACCTCTATAAAAAATTCGGCTTTATTTTAACATCAAAGAAAAGAACAGGTCAAGCAATGAGAAAAAAGTTTTAGTTGACTTCTACGCAAGATGATATACAAAGAATGACTGTGTGAAACACAAACACCGGAGAGGTGGCAGAGTGGTCGAATGCGGCAGACTCGAAATCTGTTGACCGGCTCGTTCGGTCCGGGGGTTCGAATCCCCCCCTCTCCGCCATTAACGCCCTGATATATCAGGGCTTTTTTGTTTTTCAGCCGTTTAAACAATCCGTCCTTTATTTTTCTTCAACCGCTCCGGGGGCACCGCTGGGGCACCGTTGTTTTCCCGTTTCGTTCTTGCCAATAAACAGAAATCATTATCAATGAATCGAGGGCGTTTTTCAAGCCCGTCATCATCATCAATCACAAACAACCGTCATCAATTTTCAACGCGATTGATTTCGAGTGATGATTTTGTTTTAATGAATATGCTTTTCAGCAACGGCCGGAATTTTCCGCTCGCATTTCCAACCTTTAATCGAAACAAAGGAGGAAATGCGTTTTTTATCGCTTTTCTCCTTTTGTTCGGGAGAAAAAAATATGAGAGAAACAACACCTGTCAAAGAAGCCTGCAACGTTTTGCCATCCGGCCTGATGACACCGCGCGATGCCGCCGTATATATCGGCGTAAAGATCAACACGCTTGCCGTCTGGCGTATGACAAACCGATACGGCTTGCCGTTCGTCAAATTAGGTAGGGTCATACGATACCGCAAAACCGATTTGGATGAATGGATTAATAAAAACGCATCAACAGATAGGGCGGAATAATTCCGCCCTAAAATTACATTTCGGCGAAATGTTATAACACATTAAAATTCAATAAAATTTTATACTCTAGATGCTTTTTCGCAATTTATGACGAAAAAGAGAGCTTCTCCTTGGAATTTCGTTTTAAAAATCGTATCATGTAGGATAAATAATATAACCATAGAAATAAAACACTGAATATGAAAAAAACAAATTGGTCAATACAAGATCGTTTAGATATTATTAGAAAGTTTAATCCTTATCCTCAACCAACTTTCGCTGAAAATGAGGATGCAATACATGCTGTGACATGGATGCTTTATAATCGAATTTGTGAAAACATAAAATCCTTCATAATTTTATTTGAAAACAATCAATTTTGTGATGCGTTTATCATTGCAGGCGTAGCTTTGGAAACCTGTGCAAAATTAAGCTTTATCAAAGATCAGGAAAGCGCAGAACTTTCGGAAAAGTGCTACAATAAATACATAGCAAGCATCACGATTAGTCAGTTAATATATAGCCTCAATTTAAGTGATAACTTAAATAATGAATTCTCTTGGAAAAACTTCGAATATTTGCTTCGTATATTTTATCCAGTCGGTAATCTAATTTTTAAAAATAAAAATGATACGTATGAGAACGTTATAAAAACAATCAATTATCGTCCAGGTGAGAATAAAAATAAAATCTCTTTACTAAAAAAATCATTTAAAGAAATACCTGTATCCTATTATACAAATGTCTTCTTTAAGAAACTAGAAATCTATGAAGCGACTCTGGAAATGGGCCGATATTATGCCAAATATTGTTCATTTAAGCACAGCAACATACTGTCCCCAGGAGTCTTTTTTGAAGGAACCGAAAACCCTTTAAGCGTTGAAATGAGAAGCGAATTAGCAGATGATAGCTTATATCTTGTTCTTGGATTAATTATGTATTTAGAAACATATTCTGAAAAACCTTTTGTTTAACTTTGTATCTACAGCCCGAAAAAAAATTAAAAACAAAATAGGTTATTTCTGGCGCATCCATCAACGTTTTTTCTCTGACAGCAATTTGCACAAGAAATAAGAAAAGGAAAAGGCCGGACACGCGTTTTGTGATACGCTCCTGATCTGCGAAGCATTTTTGTTGTTAATTTTATAAAAACATTGACCGCACTTTCGGTTACGGACAAAATGGAACAAACCTTTATCGGATATAGGACTATGGATAGCAAAAGTATCAAAAAATTAGAAGCGAATTTATGGGAATCTGCGGATTTACTGCGTTCGGGATCGAAACTGACATCAAACGAATATTGTATGCCGGTTTTGGGATTGATTTTTTTACGGTATGCTTTCAGCCGTTTTAAAATGGTTGAAACCGAAATTATGAAAAACAGACCCGTTCGGAACGGGCGTGTTTTGCCGGTCGAAGCGTCCGATTTTAACGCTAAAAGTGCTTTATTCCTGCCGAAAGAGGCGCAATATGAATATCTTGTCGCTTTGCCCGATGGGATTGCCGGTTTGAATTTGAAAGATAAAAACGGGGCAGAGATGAATTCTCTGGGGGAAGTCGTCAATAATGCTATGTCTTTGATTGAAGAGCAGAGCGTTGTTTTATCGGGCGTTTTACCCAAAAACTATACGATGTTCAGCGATGCTCTGTTGCGCGAGCTGCTCCGTATTTTCAA